>NZ_JBFWMI010000062.1:0-21081 GCF_050251695.1 Macellibacteroides sp. | reverse complement strand
ACGGATGAAAATTCAATTTCTTCTAACCCATTTTCGTCTATACTTTGTTATATATAGTAATGTCAAACTGAATTCAACTAGTTGGTTGAATAATAAAGAGTGTTAGGAACATGATAAAAAAGATTTTAATAGCCAATCGTGGAGAGATTGCCATTCGTATAATGCGCTCTTGCAGAGAGATGAATATTAAATCGGTTGCTGTTTTTTCGGAAGCCGACCGTTCATCGAGACATGTTTTATATGCCGACGAGGCCTATCCCATCGGTCCGGCTGCTTCGCAGGAAAGTTACCTTAATATACCTAAGATTATTGAGGTTGCTCTTAAATGTGGTGCCGATGCCATCCATCCAGGATATGGTTTTTTATCTGAAAATGCAGAGTTTGCACGTAAAGTACGCGAATCCGGAATCATTTTTATCGGTCCGGCTCCCGAATCCATGGAAGCGATGGGTGATAAAATATCGGCCCGAAAGCAAATGATTAAAGCCGGCGTACCGGTTGTTCCGGGTATAGAACGGCAGATAGACAGTCCGGAAGAGGCTATCCGTATCTGTAAAGAGATCGGATTTCCGGTTATATTGAAGGCCTCCATGGGTGGCGGTGGCAAAGGGATGCGGCTGATACGTGAAGAGAGTGAAGCCGCTGAAGCCTTTCTGGCAGCCCGTTCGGAAGCTCTTTCGTCGTTCGGTTCCGAAATTGTGTATGTAGAAAAATACATTGAAAAGTCTCATCACATTGAATTTCAGATTCTGGGTGACAATTACGGAAATATTATACACCTTTGCGAACGTGAGTGTTCCATCCAGCGACGAAACCAGAAGATGGTGGAAGAGTCGCCCTCTCCTTTTATAACTCCCGCCCTGCGCGATGAAATGGGTAAAAAAGCCGTAGCCGCTGCCAAAGCAGTAAACTATGTAAATGCGGGAACAATCGAGTTTCTGGTTGATAACGAATACAATTTCTATTTTCTTGAAATGAATACGCGCCTGCAGGTTGAACATCCCATCACCGAAGAGGTGCTGGGCGTAGATCTGGTAAAGGAGCAGATACGGGTGGCTAACGGAGAGCGTTTGCATTTGCGGCAGGAAGATATCGTGCAGCGCGGACATGCCATTGAATGCCGCATTTGTGCAGAAGATACCGAAAATAATTTTATGCCTTCGCCGGGAATTATTCGTCAGCTTGCCGAGCCTACGGGCATCGGTGTACGGATTGACAGTTATGCCTACGAGGGTTACGAAATTCCGGTGTATTACGACCCGATGATCGGTAAACTGATTGTATGGGCTACTTCACGTAAGTTTGCCATCGAACGGATGAAGCGTGTGCTTCACGAATATAAAATTACGGGTATTAAGACGAATATCAGCTACCTGCGTCATCTGTTGGATACGCCCGACTTCGAACAGGGTACCTATGATACCAAGTTTATTGAGACCAACGCAGACTTTTTAATTAAGGGCGTAAGCATCAACAAAGAAAAATCTGAAAACATTGCCTTGATTGCGGCCTACATCGATTACCTGATGAACCTGGATGAAAACAAACCCTCGCAGGCTGCCGACAACCGGCCTATCAGCCGGTGGAAAGAGTTTGGTATGCAAAAGGGAGTATTAAGAATTTAAACGAAACACTATGGAGATACATATCGGAAACAGGGTTGCTGAAGTAGAATTAAAAAGCAAAGAGGGTAACAAGGTGTTACTTACAATAGACGGTAAGGAGTTTGAGGTGGATATAATGATTGTAGAAAATGGTTATTGCTCCATCCTGCATGAAGGGAAATCCTATAATGCCGAACTTATCCGGGCAGAAAACGGCCGCTCTTATAAGGTGAGTACCTACTTCTCTTCGTATCCGGTGGAGATTGTGGATACCCAGGCCAAGTATCTGCGCATGAGACGCAAAGACGAAAACAAACCGGATAACAAAATAATCGCGCCGATGCCCGGCAAGGTAGTGAAGGTGCTTGTTAAGGAAGGCGACAATCTGTTGGCCGGCGATACGGTTGTGGTGATTGAGGCCATGAAAATGCAAAGCAATTATAAGGTTAACTCCGACTGTTGTGTTAAGGAGGTACTGGTTAAAGAAGGAGACACTGTTACAAACGATCAGGTGTTGATTACGCTCGAAATTAATAAGACAGAAGAATAAGACGGAAGAATATGATGGAAAACGAAAAGCTATATAAGGAATTTATTGAACTCGACAAGGCGGCTTCGCTTGGTGGAGGCTTGAGTAAGATTGATAAGCAGCATGAAGCCGGTAAACTAACTGCCCGCGAACGTATTGATCTGTTGCTGGATAAAGGATCATTTGTGGAAATGGACAAGTTTGTGGTTCATCGCTGCACCGACTTTAACATGGAGAAATCCAAAATTGCCGGCGACGGGATTGTTTCCGGTCATGGTAAAATTGATGGACGGCTGGTTTTTGTATATGCCTACGATTTTACCGTATTGGGTGGTTCGCTTAGTGCATCGAATGCCAATAAGATACTTAAGGTACAGACACTGGCCCTGAAGAACGGTGCTCCGGTTATTGCGTTGAACGATTCCGGAGGGGCACGTATACAGGAAGGGGTGGAGAGTCTTACAGGATATGCTTCCATCTTTTATCAGAATACGCTTTCGTCTGGTGTGATTCCGCAGATATCGGCCATTCTGGGACCGTGTGCCGGAGGTGCCTGCTACTCGCCGGCGCTGACCGACTTTATCTTTATGGTAAAGGAGAAGAGCCATATGTTTGTTACCGGTCCGGATGTGGTGAAGGCGGTAACGCACGAAGAGGTTACAAAAGAGGATCTGGGGGGTGCCTATACCCATACTTCTCAAAGCGGCGTGGCTCATTTCATGAATGATACGGAAGAGGAGACGCTGACCTCCATACGGGAGCTGCTCAGTTTTCTGCCTTCCAATAATATGGAAGATGCGCCTGTTCGTCCTTGCAACGACGATATACGGCGGGAAGAGGAGTCGCTGCAGCAGGTGATACCCGACGATCCGAATATCCCTTACGACATCAAGGATATTATAGAGCCGGTGGTGGACGATCATTATTTCTTCGAGGTGATGCCTTCGTTTGCCAAGAATGTGGTGATAGGGTTTGCCCGTATGGGTGGACGTTCCGTGGGTATTGTTGCCAACCAGCCGGCCTATTATGCCGGGGTGCTGGATATTGATGCATCCGACAAAGCCGCACGCTTTATCCGCTTCTGCGACTGTTTCAATATTCCCCTCATTACCTTCGAGGATGTTCCGGGCTTCTTGCCGGGAACCAACCAGGAGCACAACGGTATAATCCGTCACGGTGCCAAAGTGGTGTATGCCTATGCCGAAGCTACTGTTCCTAAAATTACGCTTATTACCCGTAAGGCTTACGGTGGTGCCTACATCGTGATGTCGAGCAAGCAGACCGGTGCCGATGTGAACCTGGCTTATCCTATGGCAGAAATTGCGGTGATGGGGGCTTCGGGGGCTGTTAATATTCTGTACCGTTCCGAAAATGAGGAGGCAAAAGCCGAAGCGGTGAGCGAATACACCCAAAAATTTGCCAATCCCTACCGGGCAGCCGAGTTGGGATACATCGACGAGATTATCCTGCCGAAGAAGACTCGCTATAAATTGATTCAGGCGCTGGAGATGACACAAAACAAGAGTGTTACCCATCCGCCCAAGAAGCATGGTAACATGCCCTTATAAGGCGGCAATATCGCATAAATGAATAAAGCCCGGTTGTATTCTAAAGAATACAACCGGGCTTTTATTATGATGGATAAATCCGATTAGCTGTTTTCCGGACGTAGTTTACGAACTACCATACCAGCCTGCCACATTTCGCTTTCACGAAGTTCTTTCAATTCTTCTTCAAGACCTTTGCGATAGTCGGGTTTGCTGTTTGTATCGATAGAGCGTTGTGCTTCGTTTCCTTTAGCTACTTCGCTGTAAAGTTCTTCAAATACAGGCTTGCTTGCATCGCGGAACTTTTTCCACCAGTCCAATGCACCGCGTTGTGCAGTTGTAGAGCAGTTGGCATACATCCAGTCCATTCCGTTTTCGGCTACCAAAGGCATAAGGCTCTGGGTAAGTTCTTCTACGGTTTCGTTGAATGCTTCGGATGGAGTGTGACCGTTGGCACGTAGTGTTTCGTACTGTGCAGCAAAGATACCCTGGATAGCACCCATCAATGTACCGCGTTCGCCGGTTAAATCTGAATATACTTCGCGTTTGAATGTGGTTTCAAACAGGTAACCCGAACCAACGCCGATACCCAATGCCACTACTCTGTCGTATGCACGGCCGGTAGCATCCTGGAAAATAGCGTAGCTTGAATTCAGGCCGCGTCCCTGAAGGAACATACGGCGCAGACTTGTTCCAGATCCTTTAGGAGCAACCAGGATTACATCCACATCGGCAGGAGGTACGATTCCGGTACGTTCCTTGTAAGTGATGGCGAATCCGTGAGAAAAATACAATGCCTTGCCCGGAGTAAGGTGCTTCTGTACAGTTGGCCATACCTCGATCTGAGCGGCATCCGAAAGCAGATACTGGATGATGGTGGCTTTCTGACATGCCTCTTCGATATCAAAAAGGGTTTCGCCCGGTACCCATCCATCGGCTACGGCTTTATCCCATGTTTTTGATTCCTTACGCTGACCAACAATTACATTGAAGCCATTGTCGCGCAGGTTCAGACTCTGACCCGGACCCTGAACTCCGTAACCGATAATTGCGATTGTTTCATTTTTCAATACTTCTCTTGCCTTTTCCAATGGAAATTCTTCGCGGGTAACTACGTTTTCTTCTACACCGCCAAAATTCATTACTGCCATGTTTTCTTTATTTTTAAATTAAAAACCAAATTTATTTCTTATTTCCAGGTTATCTCCGCCCGGCATATCGCCTTTCCATCCTTATCGCAGATGGAGGTTACATACCGCAGGGGATCTATCTCTTTTTTATGAAGGAACATTTCCATTCCGTATTTTCCTTCTGCCATGTAGGCAATCTCGAAACGGCTCACCTCTTTATCTGCAAACATCGACAGGTCAAACATATCCAGCAGGTGCTCGATGTACTTGATGCTGTTGAAATGTCCGTTCACATCGAGGTCGCTGTAACGCACCTTGTAGGGTTCGCCCTCCGTGTCTTTCTCTGCCGCCTGTATCTTACCGGGTTTTTCGATGGGACAGGGTTCGTCCACAATAAATGAATGCAGGTTATTATCCAGGCGTGCCAGATCGGTGGGCTTACGGCTCTCCAGATCGATGGCCGCCCAAAGTGTTCTGCAATAGCCCATCGCCTCTCCTTCTGCATTGCGGATAGCAAAGCAACGGCTTGTGAAGAGTTTATTCGCATCTTCCACCCAGGTTGTAATGGTGAAGGGCTGAAGCATGGTGGGATAGGATTTCATCTCTATCACCATCCTCGAAAGCACCCAGGCACATCCCTGACTTGCCATGGCGTTGAAGCCAAAGCCTCTTTGTTCGGCATGGGTGCTGGAGGCATGAAGCAGGTAATTACCCATCATCGGGATGGTTACCCGTCCTCTGAAATCGAGCAAATAGGATTCAGATACAAAATGGAATTCTCCGACCTTACTCATTCGTTGCCTTCTCTTTTTCTTGTTTTTTCTTTTCCATCAGGGCCAGCATGTCGCTCAACCGTTCTACTTTGCTCTTGTTGATGGCAATTCTGCCCGAACGGATAAACTGCAACACGCCGATCATTTCGCTCAGCTCCTTAAACAGGGCCTTGGTTTCGGCATAATGTCCGGTTTTCTCCAAAACGACACATACCTCGTTGATCTCCAGGATACGGGCATTGTGCTTGCGTATCAGGTCTTCTACAGATCCCATTTTAAGGAACAGCTCTGTGCTTAGCTTATACAGGGCGATTTCCTGAAACACAAGGTCTTCGTCGGTATTGTAAAAGGCCTTCAGGATGTCTACCCGCTTATCGATCTGCTTAACCACCTTGTCGATGGTGTACTCGTCCGAGAACGTGGTGATTGTGAACTTATGGATACCCTCCAAAGCCGAAGGGGATACCGACAATGTTTCGATGTTCAACTGCCTGCGGGTAAAGATAATCGTAATCTGATTAAGCAACCCCACGGTGTTCTCAGAAAATATAGTAACGGTATATAATGTTTTATCTGCCATAGCAATTCCTCCCGATTATTGATTGTCACCCATGATTATATTCGTAACGCAACCTCCCGCAGGAACCATAGGATATACCATGCCCCTCTCTTCCACTTCGGCTACCAGCAGGTAGGGTCCGTCGTGCGAAAGCATTTCGTGAATGGCATCGTCCAGCTCTTCGCGTTTCTCAACCTGGCGGGCTGCAATCCGGTAAGCCGAGGCGATCGCCACAAAATCGGGGTTTTCCATAATGGTTGCCGAATATCTCTCTTTATAGAACAGCTCCTGCCACTGGCGTACCATCCCGAGGAAATTGTTATTCAGGATGATCATCTTAACATTCAGCTTTTCCTGCATGATAGTTCCCAGCTCCTGGATTGTCATCTGCATGCCTCCGTCGCCGGTAAACATGCATACTTCGCGGTGGGGTGCTCCCACTTTGGCGCCTATGGCGGCAGGCAATCCGAATCCCATCGTACCTAGTCCGCCGCTGGTAACCACGCTGCGGGTCTGTTTGTATTTGAAGTAACGAACGGCCATCATCTGGTTCTGACCTACATCGGTAACCAGAATCGCATCGTTGTTGGTTGCTTCGGATACCTTGCGGATAACCTCGCCCATGCGCAATTTGCCTGATTTGGGATATAGCTCGTCCTGAATTACCTTTTCGTCTTCCTCCTGCTCGTCCGGGATAAACGAATTTACCCAATCGGTGTGTTTGGCTGGTTTTACAAATTCGGTGATGGCTGCCAGCGTTTCCTTGGCGTCGCCCGGCACCGGCACGGCGGGAATTACATTCTTCCCTATTTCGGAAATATCGATATCAAAGTGGATTACTTTTGCCTGTTTGGCATAGGTTTTAAGATCGCCGGTAACCCGGTCGTCGAAACGCATTCCGATGGCAATAAGCACATCGCATTCGTTTGTTTTGCGATTCGGACCAACATTCCCGTGCATACCCAGCATCCCTTTATTAAGCGGGAAATCCGTAGGCATGGCCGACAGCCCCAGTACAGTTGCCGCAGCTGGTATGTCTGCCTTCTGCAGGAATGTCATCAACTCTTTTTCAGCATGACCAAGCACAACGCCCTGTCCTACCAGTGCAAAGGGTTTCTTTGCATTGTTGATCAGCTCTGCCGCTTCGGCAATCAAGTCCATATCCAAGTCGGGAACCGGCTGATAGCTGCGGATGTAATCTACCTTTTCGTAGGTATAGTCTACCAATGCATTCTGTGCATCTTTTGCGAAGTCGATTACAACCGGACCCGGCCGGCCCGTCGATGCAATATAGAATGCCCTTGAAATAGCCCAGGCAATCTCTTCGGGTTTGCGTATCTGATACGACCATTTGGTTATAGGTTGTGTAATACCTACCACATCTGTCTCCTGGAACGCATCGGTTCCCAACAAAGGTGAGGCAACCTGACCGGTGATAACGACAATCGGTGTGCTGTCCATCATGGCGTCTGCAATACCTGTTATGGCATTGGTTGCAGCCGGACCGCTGGTTACCATCGCTACGCCCACTTTGCCATTCACACGGGCATAGCCCTGGGCTGCGTGGGTCGCCCCTTGTTCGTGTCTCACCAAAATATGTCTTATCTGATCTCTGAAATCATACAAGCAATCATATACTGGAATAATAGCCCCCCCGGGATACCCGAAAATAGTATCAACGCCTTCGGCAATCAATGTGCGCAAAAAGGCTTCCGATCCGGTTATTTTTTTTGTCTCCATACCATTATAGCTTCTTTGTTCTGCGTTTTTAATCTTCTACAATTCGAACCGCTCCCTGATCGGCGGAGCTTACCATTTTAGCATAGGCTCGTAAAGCCTTGGATACCGTACGCTGACGAGCAGGCGGTGTAAAGGCTTTGGGGCCGCGTGCCTCCTCTTCTTTTCTGCGTGCTGCCAGCTCTTCGTCTGATAGTTTCACCCGAATGGATCGTTCGGGGATATTGATTTCGATCGTGTCGCCGTTGCGAACCAGTCCAATCGCTCCGCCTGCCGCAGCTTCGGGAGAGATATGGCCGATGGACAAGCCGGAGGTTCCTCCGCTAAAACGTCCGTCGGTTATCAGCGCACACTCTTTTCCTAAATATCTTGCTTTTATATAGGTGGTAGGATAAAGCATCTCCTGCATACCCGGTCCGCCTTTGGGCCCTTCGTAGGTTATCACCACCACATCGCCGGCCACCACCTGATTTCTTAAAATACCCTCGCAAGCGGCATCCTGCGAATCAAATACTTTGGCTGGTCCGTTAAATTTAAATATGCTGGGATCTACACCGGCTGTTTTTACAACACATCCGCCTTCGGCAATGTTTCCGTACAACACGGCCAATCCGCCATCTTTTACATAGGCATGCTCCACATCGCGGATGCATCCCTGCTGGCGGTCGGTATCCAATGTCTTATAGGAAGAAGATTGAGAACCCATTACCAGGTTGAATTTTCCTGCCGGAGCGCTCTTGTACAGATCTACTGCCTTAGGATCGGGATTGGCTTTGGTTATGCTCAACGCCTCCACGGCTTCGCTCAATGTTCGTCCGTCGGCACGGTGTACGTTGCCATCCACCAGACCGGCCTTTATAAGCTCCTGCATGATGGCCATAATTCCTCCAGCACGGTTTACGTCTTGCACATGGTACGACGAACTGGGAGCCACCTTACATATAACCGGTGTTGTACGCGACAAGGCATCGATGTCTTTCATGGTGAAGTCCACCTCAGCCTCGTGGGCGATAGCCAAAAGGTGCAATACTGTGTTGGTTGATCCTCCCATCGCTATATCCAGCGCCATGGAGTTTAAGAATGCCGTACGTGTCGCAATGGAACGGGGCAATACCGTTGCATCTCCATCGCGGTAATATTTATAGGCCATCTCTACAATCAGATCGGCCGCATCTTCAAATAATCGTTTCCGGTTTGCATGGGTTGCCACAACGGTGCCGTTACCCGGCAGTGCCAGTCCAAGTGCCTCGTTGAGGCAGTTCATGGAGTTGGCGGTAAACATACCCGAGCAGCTTCCGCAGGTGGGACAAGCGGCATGTTCCACTCGTTTTACCCGTTCGTCGCTTACGGTCTCGTCCACTGCATCTGCCATGGCATCGATCAGGTCTAACGCCTGACCATCCAGCTCGCCCGCCTCCATTGGTCCGCCGGACACAAAGATGGTCGGGATATTCAGCCGCATGGTGGCCATCAGCATACCCGGAGTAATTTTATCGCAATTGCTGATGCAGATCATGGCATCGGCCTTGTGGGCATTAACCATATACTCCACACTATCTGCAATGATGTCTCTGGAAGGAAGGGAATACAACATCCCGTCGTGTCCCATAGCGATTCCGTCGTCTATGGCGATGGTGTTGAATTCGGCAGCAAAGCAGCCCAATGCTTCGATCCGCTTTTTTACCTGCTGACCAATTTCATGCAGGTGGGCGTGACCAGGTACAAATTGGGTAAATGAATTGACAACTGCGATAATTGGTTTGCCAAATTGCTCTTCTTTCACACCATTGGCACGCCATAAGGCCCGTGCTCCAGCCATTCTGCGGCCCTGAGTACTATATGAACTTCTTAATTGATTTTTCATTATCCTTCGTTTCCTTTCCTTTTCTGTTTATAAAAAAAGCCCTTCTCTACGGAGAAAGGCTTTAAGAATTTCTTACAACACGCAATTCTTTACACACCTTTCTCTTATCTTCTAATGACTAGAAGAACCACCACGAGAATAATGCTATGTAGAATGCTGTTAATCATACTTTCGCTTTTTAATCTATATTACGATGGCGCAAATGTAGAACAATATTTTGTTCTTACAAAGAATTCATCATTTTTTTATTACTTTTTCTTTCATTTATAAATAATACCACTCTTTTATATTCCATTTTAATATAAAAACAGCTCTCTTTGCCCCGATATAGAAGCTAAATGGGTCCTGACAGGGAGTTAAAAAGACAGGATGTCTGTTAAATCATTAAGCAGAAAACAATTAATTTGTATCTTTGGCCGGTTTAAAGAGATTATGAATCGTATTAACTGCGATTGTATGCCTCCTTTACTTAATTATTAGACGTATGAAACAATATAATTTTGATGAAATTGTTGACAGGCGAGGTACAAATTGTATAAAAGTAGATGCCTTGAAGGCACGCTACGGCAATCCGGACCTTACACCTCTGTGGGTGGCGGATATGGATTTCCGCACCCCCGATTTTATTGTCAACGCTCTGAAGGAGCGATGCAAGCATGAAGTGTTCGGGTATACATTTGCCGACGATGATTATTACAACAGCATTATCAATTGGGTTGACTATAAGCATAATTGGAAAATAAGCAGAGAATCTCTCTCCTATATTCCGGGAATCGTTAAAGGGATTGCTTTTGCGCTGCAATGTTTCACAAATCCCGGCGATAAGGTTCTGATTCAGTCGCCTGTGTACCATCCGTTCCGTCTGGTTCCCGAAAAAATGAATCGTACCGTTGTATACAATCCGCTGAAACTTACAGAAGGGGTTTATCAGATGGATTTCGAACAGCTTGAATCGGTTATAGAAGGATGCAAGGTATTGATTCTTTGCAACCCTCACAATCCGGCCGGAATTGTTTGGAACAAGGAAACCTTGTCGAAGTTGGCAGACATCTGCGCACATCATGGTGTATTGGTGATCTCGGACGAGATTCATGCCGAACTCACCTACCCGCAATATCCGCACCTGCCTTTTGCCAAAGCTTCCGAAACTGCTGCCAACATCAGCATCACATTCATGGCTCCAAGCAAAACCTTTAATATTGCAGGCATTGTAACTTCGTATGCCATTGTTCCCAATCCGGAACTGCGCAAAGAGTTTTACGGTTTTCTGGAAGCGGGTGAGTTTAACGACGGCACTATTTTTGCCTACGAAGCCACCAAAGCGGCTTATACATACGGAGCGGAATGGTTGCAACAAATGCGGACCTACATTATGGAAAATGTGCGTTTTGTAGATAATTTCCTTAAAAACAAACTTCCGCAGATAAAAGCCTACGAGCCCCAGGCATCTTTCCTGATCTGGCTCGACTGCAAAGGTCTTGGCTTGTCGCAACCCGAACTTACGAAGCTGTTCAAAGATAAAGCAGGTCTGGCGTTGAACGACGGAAGCATTTTCGGCAAGGAGGGTGAAGGCTACATGCGCATGAACATTGGATGCCCCCGTTCTGTTATAGAAGAGTCGTTGAACCGATTAAAGAAAGCGGTTGAACAAAAATAATTTAGTATCTTTGCAAACATTTTTTGAATATACATTAAAATAAAAACAAATGAAAATTGCAGCAAATAAGTTCGTTTCGGTTACTTACGACCTTAACGTTGGTGAAGGCGGAGAACAGGAATTGATGGAAAGAGCATCTGTTGAAGCCCCTCTTAGCTTTATTTTTGGCACGGACTCCATGCTCCCTGCATTCGAAAAAGCTTTGGCTGGTCTGGAAGTTGGCGGAAAGTTTGACTTTTCTCTGTCTCCTGCCGATGCCTATGGCGAATATGATGAAGAACATGTTCTTGATCTTCCAAAACATATCTTTGAAGTGGATGGTAAATTCGACGACGAAATGATTCAGGAAGGTAACACAGTTCCTATGATGGATTCTACCGGTAACCGTTTGAACGGTTCTGTACTGGAAGTTGGAGAAGATACAATCAAGATGGACTTTAACCACCCATTGGCTGGCGAAACGTTGCATTTTACAGGTGAAGTACTTGACGTACATGAGCCTACTGCAGAAGAACTGGCTAAATTACTTGCTCCTGCAGGTGGTTGCGGTTGTGGAAGCGGCGAAGGCGGCGGCTGCGGTAGCGGCGGTTGTGGCTGCGGTAGCGGTGAAGACAAGGAAGAAGGCGGTTGCGGAAGCGGTTGCGGCTGTCACTAATTAAGAAATAGTTACTAGAGGGCAACCGTAAGGCTGCCCTTTTTAATTACCATACTACGGATTATGATGAACACTTTCGGAAATTTATTCAGGTTAACTTCGTTTGGCGAATCGCACGGAGCCGGTATAGGCGGAGTTATAGACGGTTGTCCGGCTGGTATTGAACTGGATATGACCTTTATCCAGAACGAGTTGAACAGACGCAGACCGGGACAGTCCAAAATCACGACTCCCAGGAAGGAAGCCGATGAGGTGACATTCCTCTCGGGTGTATTTGAGGGGAAAACCACAGGTACTCCCATCGGATTTATTATCTGGAACGACAACCAGCATTCGGCCGATTACGACAATATGAAAGAGGTATTCCGGCCATCGCATGCCGATTATACCTACCAGACCAAATACGGCATACGCGACCATCGTGGAGGGGGACGTTCGTCGGCCCGCGAAACCATCGCCCGTTGCGTGGCTGGTGCTATTGCCAAACTTGTACTTATGCAGGAGGGTATTCACATTCAGGCTTTCACTTCGCAGGTAGGCTCGCTTAAACTGGATAAATCGTACCAGGCTTACGACCTGAGTCTTACCGAAAGCAATGCGGTTCGTTGTCCGGATCCGCAAAAAGCGGCCGAGATGGAGGAGTTGATTGCCGAGGTTAAATCGCAGGGTGATACCATCGGTGGTGTTATTACGTGTGTTATTAAAGGTACTCCGGTAGGATTGGGTGAGCCGGTATTCGGTAAGCTTCATGCGGCTTTGGGAAGTGCCATGCTGAGCATCAATGCCGTTAAGGGATTTGAATATGGTGATGGCTTCGAGGCTGCGCTTTACCGTGGCTCCGAACGGAACGACCGGTTTTATAACGACAACGGTAAAATCAATACCCATACCAACTATTCCGGCGGAATACAAGGTGGTATATCAGATGGACAAGATATCTACTTCCGGGTTGCATTCAAATCGGTGGCTACCATTTTGATGGAACAGCAAACCGTTACCAAAACTGGCGAAGATACGATTCTGAAAGCCAAAGGAAGACATGATCCGTGTGTTTTACCCAGAGCTGTTCCCATCGTGGAGGCTATGGCGGCTATGACTATTCTAGACTATCTGCTTATACAGAAGACAAGAGGATAATTGATAGTGAACAGGAAAAAGGAACCGGTCCGCAACTTCTTCGATTGAAAGGGGATGCGGACCGGTTTTTAGTTTTTGTCTTTATTCGTGGTGATAGGGTTCGTTGTTAAGGATGGTCATTGCCCGGTAAATCTGCTCCACAAAAATAAGCCGTATCATTTGATGTGAAAAGGTCATTTTGCTAAGCGATATCTTTTCGGAAGCGGCTTTGTAGACTGCCTCGCTAAATCCATAAGGTCCTCCAATCACAAAGACCAACCTCTTGGATACTACATGCATCTTCCGCTCGAGGTAGGTTGCAAACTCCATGGAGGTAAAAGACTTACCATGTTCATCAAGCAAAACCAGGTAATCTCCGGGCTGTAACATCTTTAAAATCAGCTCGCCTTCCTTTTCCTTCTGTTGTTCTTCCCTTAAATTCTTTACGTTCTTTATATCCGGAATAATCTCCATCTCGAATGGGATGTAATGAACCAATCTGTTCTTGTATTCGTTAATTGCATCCACAAAATAGGAGGCATCCGTTTTGCCAATTACAATAAGTGAAATCTTCATCTACCTATATTTAACCTGTTTAAGGGGCTAAGTTACACTAAAAATACATACCTTTGTACGCTATAACGCAAAAAGGAAGAAAGCATATGAGAAGAATAACTATGATGTTGGCATTATTGGTTCTTTCACTGGGTCTTTATGCCGCAAATGTGAATCCTATTGCAACAGCTTTTACCAACGGGAATGCCTCTGCTCTGGAAAATAATATGGACAAAGAGGTGGACCTGTCACTGCCTTCGCTAACGAAAAGCTGTCCGGGCTCGGAAGCCATCCAATTATTGTCCAATTTCTTTTCTGCCAATAAGCCTAGTGGCTTTACGGTGGTGCATCAGGCGGAGAAGAAGACTACCGGCTTTTATGTTGGAAAACTGTCTTGCGGTCAGTTTAGTTACCGCGTGAACATTACCTACAAAATTGCAGGTGATTCAATTTTAATTCAATCAATCAGAATAGAATAGCATATATGGATCAATTGATAGACGAACTTATTAAGTTGGCTTTTGCCGAAGATGTGGGCGACGGCGATCATACTACCCTCTCCTGTATTCCTGAAACCGCCATGGGCAGGTCTCAGTTAATCATTAAAGAAGACGGTGTTTTGGCAGGTGTTGAAATGGCAAAACGTATTTTTCATCATTTCGACCCAAGTCTGAAGGTTACTGTATTTATCCAGGATGGTACGGAAGTGAAGGTGGGAGACATTGCGCTGACGGTTGAAGGTAAAGTTCAATCGCTTTTGCAGACCGAACGCCTGATGCTGAACGTTATGCAGCGAATGAGCGGTATTGCCACCACTACCCGTAAGTACGTAAAAGCGCTGGAAGGAACCAAAACACGTGTACTGGATACCCGTAAAACAACTCCGGGTATGCGAATGATAGAGAAAGAGGCTGTAAAGATTGGCGGAGGCGTAAATCACCGCATCGGACTTTTCGATATGATTTTACTTAAGGATAATCACGTTGATTTTGCCGGTGGAATCACTCAGGCGATTACCCGTGCCCAGGATTACCTGAAAGCAAAAGGCAAGGATTTAAAAATTGAGATTGAAGTACGTAATTTCGACGAGCTTGAAGAGGCCATGCGTGTAGGCGGTATCGACCGTATCATGCTTGACAATTTCAACATCGAAAATACCAAGGAGGCGGTTCGCCGTATTGCCGGCCGTTTCGAGACCGAATCGTCGGGAGGTATCACCTTCGCAACATTGCGTGACTATGCAGAATGTGGTGTCGACTATATCTCGGTTGGTGCCCTCACCCACTCTGTAAAGAGTCTGGACATGAGTTTGAAGGCTTTCTAATAAATACAAACACATACTTAAAAGCGGATTCCTTTGCCGGAATCCGCTTTTTTATTTCAATAACCCTTCATTACCTATCTCAATCAGCCTTCCATAATTGGTTCAACCAATTCAATCACAACCGATATCCTAAAGTAAACGATAATAAGCTCTATTCAAAGGCTAAATATTAATAATTCATTCCGAATTTCAAAATAAAAGTTAATCAACTAATATAAATTAAATAATTATATATATTTGTAAAGAAACTTTCTTCAATAAAGAAAGTAGAGATTATTTTTAAGCTTTGAATCTATATTTATTTTCAACTTTAATATGTAAACCATGAAAAGAGTAATTGCACTTTCCCTTGCTATTCTTTGTATTGCAACCCTTTTACCGGCAAAAAACCGAAAGGTAACAAACCCATCGGTCGATTTTACAAAAGTCGGAATTTACCATATTGAGCAAGTACAGCTTACCAATAAGGAAACCCGACTTACATTACATTGTACATTTATTCCTGGATGGTGGATAAAGTTTGGACGTGATGCCTATATTCAGGCTGATCCCTCCGGTGAAAAACTTCTTGCTACTGGAATTGAGGGAACCGAGTTCGGAAAGGAGACTTATATGCCCGAATCTGGTGATACAACATTGGTCCTTATTTTTCCTCCAATCGATAAATCTGTAAAGAAAATCAATTTCGGTGAAGGCGAAACTCCTGATTTCTTCGGAATCAACCTCGACAAAAAAGCCCGTCCGGATAATACAAAAGATTTGAAATCGGCACAAATGATTCGCAAAGTTAAAACAGAAATAGAGAGTCCAAAGAAAAGTCCTGCAGAAAACCCACCTTTCTTTCGTAAAGATACTGCCCGCTTGAGAGGATACATAAAGGGCTATGATCCGCGAGCAGGATTCACAACCGGTATTCTTTATATTGGCAATGTACTAACTCGCGAAGATTATCCCATAGTTGCCCAAATCGATTCCGATGGTTGTTTTAAAGCCGACTTTGAAATTAATCATCCTATTTGCACCTACATAACATTCAGGCAAAACAGGATTCCTTTTTACATTGAACCGGGAGAAACGGTTGGATTGATTCTGGATTGGACCGAATTTCTTGAGGCTGACAGGAAAAGGAATATGCCTTATATTTATAATAGAATCGAATATCTTGGTTCTTTAGCATCATTAAATAGGGAGTTAAACAGCTTCACCCTTAAACGTCCGGACTACAGACAACTGTACGAAATGGGAGATAAACTGGATCCAAATGAATTACTAAAGCAGCAAATAGCTTTGAGGGATGAGAATTTGTCTAATCTGGATTTATCAGCAAAAGAAAAATCCTTATCTCCTAAAGCTGTGCGTATACTCAAAAACAACATTCTGCTAACGTGGGCAAGCTACTTGTTTGATTATGAAAGTAACCGAAGTTACAGCGCTAGAGCAAACAAAGAAAATGCGGCTTTACAAACACCTCTTCCGTCGGATTTCTATGATTTTCTACATGCAATTGACCTTCAGGATGAAGAATTATTGATATCTCCGGAATTCAGTACTTTCATAAACCGTTTCGAGTATTGTACCCCTCTTTCGCAATCATTTTACAAACGATATGTCACTCCATCAATCAGCTTTTACCAGTACTTGAAGAATATAAAAGAAGATCATCTGCTTACCCCTGAAGAAACAAAGCATATAATTTGGTTAGATGAATTAAGATTTGTTGAAATAACTCCGGAAATAGAGGCCGAATATAAAAAGAAAGAAGATTTAACCCAGGCAATCTATAAAAAAGTCAAAACACAATTGGATTCCTATAGAAAGGAGGGAATAAAGGATGTTTCAGAGCATGAAAAGGAACTTATCCAATGGAGAACCAAAGATTCTTTGCTGGTTAATAGTCTTCATCTGGAACCAAATCTTGTATATGAAATTGCCAAAGTTCGTTCCTTGAATTACTCACTCAAAAAATTTAAAAAAGAGTATGCCGACATATACTTAACTACTTTTTCTGAAGGGATTACCAATCCATTCCTTAAAAATGAAGCCAGACGGATTTATGGTTTAGTTTTTCCGTCGGATGAAAAAACAGCCTATGACCTTCCGGAAGGTAAAGGAACAAACATCTTTCGTAAAATTATTGATCCTCTGAAAGGGAAGGTTCTGTTTGTTGACTTCTGGGCAACTACCTGCGGACCGTGTGTTGGTGGTATCAAAAACATGAAAGATACGCGAGCCAAATACGCTGGAAATCCGGATTTTGATTTTGTTTTTATAACCGACGACCGGACATCTCCCCGTAACGACTACGATAAATTTGTAGCCGAACAAGAATTGAAAAATATTCATCGGATTAGTGCAGATGAAATGAATTATCTCCGACAATTGTTTAAATTCAACGGTATCCCACGCTATATTGTTATTAATAAAGAGGGTAAAGTATGGAATGATGACTTTCAAATGCATAACTTTGAGTTCGAATTACCAAAGTATTTAACAAAACAACCATGAAGCAGAAAGCAAAACTTTGGCTCCTTGTAGCCGGACTTATTTCGTTGATGAGCTGTAACAAAGTGGAAGGAAAAACCGACTCTGACAGCACTTCCTTTGCTAAAGGGGCTGATATCAGCTGGCTTCCCCAAATGGAAAAAAGCGGATATATTTTTTATAACGACAACGGGGTTAAAGAGGACTGTATCCAGATATTAAAAGATCACGGGATAAATTCCGTGCGTCTCCGTACGTGGGTGGATCCATCAGATAACCCTCACAGCGGGCATTGCAATAAAGAAGAAACCGTTGCAATGGCTGTCAGGGCTCAAAAAGCAGGAATGCGTATAATGATTAATTTCCACTACAGCGACACTTGGGCCGATCCGGCGCATCAAACAAAGCCTAAAGCATGGGAAGGGCTGAACTTCGAGCAATTGAAGGAGGCTTTATATACCTATACCGCCGATGTGATGACAGCACTTAAAGATGCAGGAGTGACCCCCGAATGGGTACAGGTAGGGAATGAAATTCCCTCCGGAATGGTTTATCCGGAAGGAAGTACTGATAACTGGCCTCAACTGGTGGAACTGCTAAACAAAGGCTATGATGCCGTTAAAGAGGTTTCACCCTCTTCGCAGGTGATCCTCCATGTGGATCAGGGCAATAACAACGAACGTTTTCGCTGGTGGTTCGACAATGCCACAAAATACGGAGCTAAATATGATATAATCGGGATGTCTTACTACCCCTACTGGCTGGAAGGCAAACCCGACTATACATTGTCGATCGACGATTTAGGCAACAATATGAACGACATGGTAAGTCGCTACCATAAGGATGTTATGGTTGTAGAAGTAGGTGGAGAAGACACAAAGGTTCAGAATACTTACGACATGCTTAAAGCCGTAATACGTAAAGTCACTGAAGTTCCCTCAAACAAAGGAAAAGGTGTCTTTTATTGGGAACCCCAGGGAGCTCGCAGCTGGAGCAAATACGCCCTCAGCTGTTGGGGTGATAACGGCAGACCAACCCAAGCTCTGGATGCATTTAAGTAAGGAATCCTTCTAGAATATTATCCTTCACTTATAACAACTCCATCGGAAAAGCGATACCACTCACCGCTTTCGGGACAACAGGCCCGTCCGTTGTAATCGAAGTCCAGTTTGTGGCCGTATTTACTCACCCATCCTGTTTGTCTGGCTGGATTACCGGTTACCAGAGCAAAGGGGGGAACCGGACTGGTAACCACTGCGCCGGCACCCACCAGTGCGTAATTCCCAATATTATTGCCACAAACAATGGTAGCGTTGGCACCGATAGTTGCTCCTTTGCCAACATGCGTTGCTTTAAATTCATCTATCCGGCTGATAAAACTACGCGGATTAATCACATTGGTAAAAACGCACGATGGTCCGAGAAAAACATCGTCATCGCACGTTACACCTGTGTAGATGGATACATTGTTCTGAACTTTTACTCCATTTCCAAGAATAACACCGGGCGAAACAACCACATTCTGACCGATGTTACAGTTCATTCCTAGTTTACTCCCTGTCATAATGTGGCTAAAGTGCCAGATTTGAGTTCCTTCGCCGATTATGCAACCCGGGTCGATCACGGCGGTTTCGTGTGCCTTAAAGTTATCCATATGTTTATTCGTTACCAAGTTCTATTACTTCGAGGTCTTTTAGTTGTTTACCGTCTATTACAAAACGCATCAATGTACGGACCTTATGGAATCCACTCTTACCGGCGGCTCCTGGATTAAGGTGCATGCATTGAAGTTTGGGATCATACTGAGCTTTCAGGATATGACTATGGCCTGCAATAAAAAGTTGGGGCGGATTGGAGAACAGCTCTTCCCGAATCTCCGGAGCATAACGGCCGGGATATCCTCCGATATGTGTAATCAGTACCTCAACCTCCTCAACCTTAAACCGAAGCACCCGGGGGTATTGTATACGAAGCGGATATCCGTCTATATTTCCATGCACCGCCCGGAATGTCTTAATTGAGGCTAGCTGCAAGGCAAGGGTTTCTGAACCGATGTCTCCTGCATGCCAAATCTCGTCGCACCCGGAGAAATAAGTTACATAGCGGTCGTCCCACCAGGCATGTGTATCCGAAAGAAGTCCAATTTTAATCATTTCCGTATCGTTGTTATCACAAAAGTACCTATATTTACGGACAACAAGTGTCTAACTATGGAAAATTCATACAAATACTTTAAACGGGATATCAGCTGGCTGTCTTTCAACTACCGGGTACTACTGGAGGCGGAAGATGAAACTCTTCCTGTGTATGAACGAATAAAGTTTTTGTCCATCTATTCCTCTAACCTGGAAGAATTCTACGAAATAAGGGTAGCAGAACACCGGGGTGTAATCATGAAAAAGCAGTATGCCGATGAAAGTTATGCTGAGGCGGAACAGACTTTGGAGGAGATTACGCAGGAGGTAAACAGACAGCAGCGCGAATATTACCGTATCTTTACGGAGCAGGTGCTTCCGGCACTGAATAAAGAAAATATCTTCCTCTATCAAAACTGTGTACCTCAGTCGTTTCACGAAGAATTTGTTCATAACTTCTTTAACGAAGAGGTATTTCCATTTCTATCGCCCGTAATGATACAGGCTGGCGAGATACGGACCTTTATCCGCGACCGCCGGCTTTACCTGGTCATCCGTATGATAAAACGCAGTAAGCGGCTCAATGATCCGGACTATGTTCCGGAATATTACTATGCGCTGATGAAGATTCCCTATGCCAAAGTACCCCGATTTATCGAACTCCCCGAACACGAGGGAAAGCATTACGTAATGTTTATAGACGATATAATCAGGGCCAACCTGCAGAGTGTATTTCCGGGATATATAATAGACAGTTGTTATAGCATCAAGATTTCGAGGGATGCAGATATTTATATTGAAGACGAAAAGGCTGGTAATATCCTGGAGAAAATCCGTAAGAAAGTCAAGAAACGTAAAATTGGGGCACTTAGCAGATTCATGTATGACCGGGCTATGCCATCCGACTTCCTTTCGTTTATTTGTGATGCATTTGGGATTGTTCCCGACGATCTTGTGGTGGGCGGGCGTTATCTGAATTTGCAGGATCTGAATAAATTACCCAATCCAAGGGGAAAAGAGCTGGAGAGCAAGCCATTGTTACCCATGCGAATTCCTTACCTGGACGAAATCGGATCGGTTATTAAAGCTATCAAAAAGCAGGATGTATTGCTTCACTTCCCATATCAGTCGTTCGACTACCTGATCCGGCTGCTGATGGAAGCGGCTTTCGATCCGAAAGTGGATGAGATAAAGATCACACAGTACCGCGTTGCCGAAAATTCGGCAGTGATAAATACACTTATCAGCGCGGCGCAGAATGGGAAAAAGGTGACTGTATTTGTTGAGTTGAAGGCTCGCTTTGACGAGGAGAATAACATGCTGACCGCCGAAAAGATGACACAGGCGGGCATCCGGATCATTTACAGTATTCCCGGACTGAAGGTTCATGCCAAGATTGCCATTATTATTCGGAA
>NZ_JBFWMI010000061.1:4072-21265 GCF_050251695.1 Macellibacteroides sp. | reverse complement strand
GACGTTTTATTTACGAAGCAACAATCAAACAATCTGATGTACCCGGCTATCAATTCGGAGAAACAGGAAACTATAACCCGGGAGCTATCCGCATTGGTGAATGGGCTAATGCAAACGTTGGATGGGAACAAGCATACAAGACAAATATAGGTCTTGAACTCTCATTGTTCAGAAAACTAAAATTACAAGGTGATGTTTTCCATGAAAAAAGAGAAGGCATCTTTATGCAGCGAGCAGCTCTTCCAGGATTAGTTGGATTATCAACAACCCCATGGGTAAATGTGGGTAAGATGAAAAATCAAGGATTTGACGGAACGGTCGAATATGAACAAACTATCGGAGATTTCGTGTTAACCGGCAGAGGAAACTTCACCTATTCACAAAGTGAAATTCTTGACAACGATGAACCAGATTGGAAAAACCTGTATCAAAACCGAATTGGCAAACCATACGGTCAGCTTTTCGGACTTGAAGCCTTAGGATTATTCCAAAGTCAGGAAGAAATAGACAATAGTCCCACACAAAGCTTCGGTGCTGTTCGTGTTGGAGATATTAAGTACAATGATATAAATGGCGACGGACTAATAAACGAAGAAGATGTTGTAGCTATAGGACACTCAAACATTCCTAAAATCAATTACGGTTTTGGCGGAACTTTGCAATGGAAAGGAATCGATGTATCAGTATTCTTTCAAGGCATTAGCAAGGTTTCTTATTTCTTGAGCGGGAATTCAATTTATGGATTTAACTCAGGGTCTTTAACAAGAGCTGCTATCAATGAAGATGTGTATTTGAATCGTTGGACAGAAAATAATCCAAATGCTAAATATCCACGTCTGGATTCTAATGCAAATACAAACAACAACCGAAATTCAACTTTCAGAATGATAGATGGTAGCTTCTTACGGTTTAAGAATGCTGAGATCGGTTACACCTTCCCTAAGAAAATGCTTAACGGAACTTTCCTAAAAACTGTACGTGTTTACGCATCCGGAGTTAACCTGTTAACATTCAGCAATTTTAAACTTTGGGATCCTGAACAAGGAGGAGGAGAAGGTGCAGGCTACCCACCTTCAAGAATATTTAATGTAGGTTTAAATGTTAATTTCTAATTATTAAAAAACAAACTTATGAAGTTTATTAATTATATAGCACTTATATGTAGTGTATTCATGATAAGTTCATGCGACTCATTCTTAGACAAGCAGGAGGATGAAGCGCTTACTTTTGAGAAAATATGGTCGAAACGATCGACTGTGGAAAAGTACCTGAATAATGTATGGGGATTCATGCCTGACGAATCGAATTGGGTAGACGAGAATCCCTGGATTGGGGCTTCTGATGAAGCAAGTGTTACCTATAACAGGGGTTATCGTTATATGAATTTTGGGACATGGAGTCCATCCAACGTACCCTATGACAGATGGAGTAAATTCTATAGCGGTATACGTGAAGCAAATGTATTTATGCAGAATATTGATGCTACAACAGCTGAAGATATAAGTGAACAAGAGAGAATACAATGGAAGGCAGAAGCGCGCTATGCAAGAGCCTATTACTATTTTCTTCTATTGCGTTCTTACGGACCAATCATGTTGGTTGGTGACGAGCCGATAGATTTTAATCAAAACGTTGCCTCTCTTTCATTTATGCGAAACACATATCAGGAATGCGCAGATTACATCACAAAGGAAATGACCGAGTGTGCAGCGGTACTCCCCTTGGAACAAGATGCTATATATTGGGGTAAACCAACTAAAGGGGCAGCATTATCGGTGATTGCCCGATTAAAATTATACAGTGCCCGTCCTTTATTCAATGGCTGTGAACTATATGCTGGAATAGCCAATCCCGACGGAACCAAACTTTTCCCTACATACGACAAAAACAGATGGAAGGAAGCTGCTGAGGCTAATAAAAAGGTAATCGATCTTGGAATTTATGAACTGTATGAAGATGAATCAGGGGATCCTATCAAATCTTACCTTGGTGTAGGTTTGAAAACATGGAATAAAGAGCTTATCATGGCTCGCTGGACTGGAGGATATTACAATCGTGTACACTGTACTCCCCGTGTTGTAGGTGGTACTGCTTATGGAGGTATAGGCCCGACTCAACAACAGGTAGATGCCTATGCAATGGCTAATGGACGCTATCCGATTAAAGGCTATAGAAATGACGGAACTCCAATAATAGATGAAACATCCGGATACAAAGAAGATGGTTTCTCAAACTTTGAACATCCCTATGATCAGCTAAAAGACGGACATAAGCAAAAAAGTACATTTAACATGTATGTGGGTAGAGAGCCAAGATTTTATGCGACAGTACTATGGAGCGGAGCGGATTGGCCTTATATGGCTGGAGCAAAAGTGCCCGTATTTGCATTTAACGGCAATAGCGGTCCTGGCGTTAGCCATGATTATCCTAAATCGGGTTACATCTGTCGCAGGTTTATTGATGGATCGTTGAATAGTAATGGTGGACAATGGGGTAATTTAACATTCCCAATTTTCAGATTGGCAGAAATATACCTCAATTATGTTGAGGCGCTCAATGAATTCGACCCAACTAATACGGATATCTTATTATATTTAAACAAGATAAGATCTCGTGCCGGTGTTCCAAACATTGAAGAGGTTTACCCTGAAGCCGTTAACAATCAATCACTAATGAGAGAGCTGATACGAAAAGAACGTAGAATCGAATTAGCATTTGAAACACATCGTTATTTCGATACAAGAACCTGGATGATTGCAGAGCAGACGGATAATGGCCCAATGTTCGGGATGAATACGATGGCACCGGTTGCAAATGCCAACACAACCCCTGCTGCTTTCTGGCAAAGAACTGAATTTGAAGTCAGGGTATTTGAACCTAAGCATTACTTATATCCATTTAGTCAACGTGAACTAGACAGAAATAAGCAATTAACCCAGAATTTTGGTTGGTAATTTAATAAAGTTAGAACAAATGAAAACTAAAAACATATTATTTGGATTACTTTTCGTTTTAGGATTTGGCGCTAGTTCCTGTGAAGATAAAAGCGATGACAATCTAACAGAAACAAAAGTATATATATCAAAAAGTGGTGATATTTCTGTCAATGTTTACAACGTTGGAGAAGATGTAACTTATAAGATAGGTGCTTATAAAAGTGGAGCTTTCAATAATTCGGCAACAGCAGAGTTAACCGTTTTATCTGATGCTGAACTCGCATTGTACAATCAGACAAACAGTACCGACTATAAAGCTATTCCAGCCACTTGTTATACCATTGATGGTTCTAAATTAGCATTTAGCAAAGAAGAAAAGAATGCATACATTACTATTAATTTCAAACCGGAATCGATCCTTTCAATCCCGGATTACAAAACGTCTAATTATGTACTGCCTATTCAATTAAGCGATGCTTCGGTAACTATTAATGAAGATAAAAAATATAGCTTTATAAAGCCTAATGTATTAGAACCAACCATATATTTGGCTAAAACCGGATTTTCCAACATAGTGATTGACGATGGTGGTGAAGCTACAATTGAACTTGATCTTCCTTTAGCTCTTGATTTTGAAAATAAATGGGATATCAACTGTTCTCTTCAAGCCAATCAAGATCTATTAGACAGTTATAACACTGCACAGGGAACTTCATATAAGTTATTGCCTATACAGGCTTATACAATAGATCCAAATCCTGTAACCATTGCATCCGGTAAAAAGGGGGCAACTGTTAAAATCCAAATTAATAGAGACAAGCTTGATTATGGCGATTATATTCTGCCTGTTCAATTGGCATCTGTTTCAAAATTTAACATTGCTTCAGATAGTGATAACTGTCTGTTTGGTGTATCATATCAAGCAAAAAAGTTATCTAAATTAACATGGAAAGTAGTTGATTTTTCAAGTGAAGAAGCTTCCGGAGAAGGAGCTAATGGGTTTGCGAGCCTAATACTTGATGGTAATACCAGTACATTCTGGCATAGCCAATGGGCCAATGGAACTGGTCAATTACCTCATCATCTAACGATAGATATGCAAAAAGAGGTAACTGTTGTGCAGGTAGATCTTACAAGACGAACCAATAACACAGACACAAAAGCGGGTAATTTTTACATAAGCTCAGATAAATCGAACTGGACAAAAGTTGGATCTTTCCTTATGGCGAAAACAAACGATGCACAACCATTTGCTGTAACAAAGTCAAAAGGTCGCTACCTCAAAATTGAAATTACCGAAAGCAACCGGGCTCCATTTGCAAATATGGCTGAAGTTGATGTTCGGGGTATCGAATAACATACCTACTATTAAATAAATACCCGAAAGGAGTATTACTTTTGCAAACGGACCAGTGGTCCATTTAAACTTTCATCGAGGAATCTTCCCATAATTGGGAATCTTCCTCGATGATACTTAAAAGCTAAATCTAATTACGTAAACACATTGTATGAAAAAGTTCTTACCATTTATCGCCTTTCTGCTCATTTTAATAGGATGCAGCGATGATTCTCCCGAGGGCATCCAATCTTTTGAAATTACTGATAAGTCGGTCGACTTCTCTGCCGAAGCCCAGGGAAAGGAAATTCAGATTACAACTAACCTATCGGAATGGGAAACTTACATTGACGGTGCCGGCGAAGCCTGGTGTTCAGTCAGCCCTGTGGTAAATGGCACGAAAAGGGCTCTGATTGTTCAGGTAGAAGAAAACAAGGAATGGGATGTACGATCCACCACCATTCAAGTAAAGGGTGCGGGTATTACCCACTCCATTAAAATAAGTCAATTAGGAGTAAAGCCAACGATATTGGTGTCGCCTGATAAATTTACACCAGGTTTTATCGGACAAGAAATCGAGCTGAAAATTACAGCAAACGTATCTTTCGATCTGATAGATTCTCTTGATTGGGTAAATCCGGCTCCTATGCTACGATCTGTCGAAATGAGTACAACCACCGCAAAGTATGTGGTTTCACGAAATGCCAGCAAGGAATCTCGTACCGGGATTATTTACATCCGGAATAAAGAAAATAAGGCCAGTGCACAGGTAAGCATCACCCAGGCCGGTGAGGGGGATTATCAACCTTCAGTGGAAAGTGGTATTAAAGATGATATAAAATTAGTCGTAGCTTCGGCTGAGGCTTCATCTTTTCAGAGTGGTTCCGGGTTGGATAAATCCATTGATAACGACAAATCTACAATCTATCACTCAAATTGGACCAACACGGCCAGTAATTACTTTCCTATTACGCTAACCTATAATCTGAGGGAGGTTTCCGATTTAGATTACCTTATCTACTACCCTCGTACCACTGGCTCCAACGGTCACTTTAAGGAGGTAGAAATTCAAGTTAGAAAGAACGGACAAAATACATTCGAGAAATTGCTGGATTACGACTTTAAAGGAAGTGGTTCAGCCACCCGGATTGGTTTTGATCAGCCTGTAAAAGGGATTGCTTCCATTCGCTTTATTGTAAAATCGGGTGCAGGCGACGGACAGGGATTTGCGGCTTGTGCCGAGATGGAGTTCTACAGAAAAAATCCGGACAACTTCGATCCGTCTGTCCTTTTTACAGATGCAAGCTGTTCCGAATTAAGAGCCGGAATTACAGAAAGTGATATAGAAGCTGTTTCTAATCCATTTTTCAAAAACATGGCTTATTATATGTTGAAAGGATCCTATCCTCGTGAATTTAGAATTCAACAATACAAGGCCTATCCGCATCCTAATACGCTGGCTGCGTCTAACAAGACAAATCCATACAATTTACTCGATAATCCTACCGGAATAAGTGTGGCAGCTTACGACACATTGATTGTGTGTGTTGGCGAAACCAACAATCAGTCCCTTAGTCTGAAGGTTCAGAATTTAAATAAACCGGGCGGCGACGGATACAATGATGGTTCATCTTCTTATCCGCTGGTAAAGGGTATTAACAAAATTGTTCCGACCAACAGAGGACTTATTTACGTAATGTATCATACAAATGAATATAAAACGGCATCACCCATTACCATTCATTTCGCTTCGGGAAAAGTAAACGGATATTTCGATGTGAAGAAACATACGGCCACTCAATGGAACACGTTGTTAAACAATGCTGTGGACGATTACTTTGATGTACTGGGTGAATACGCCCATCTTACGTTTCCGGTCTATCAGTTCAAGAACAACACACCCGATGGTAAAGCCCTCATTGATGTGTATGATGAGATTACACGTCTGGAACAGGAATTTATGGGTTTGGATAAATACGACCGGATGAATCCGAACCGGATGTATCTGCATGTTATATACACATCGTATATGTATGCCACAAACAACCGGACGGCCTATAACAATACCACACTGGGTGAACTTACAAATGCAGCTAAAGTGAGAAGTTCTTCCGTATGGGGACCGGCACACGAGATTGGTCATGTAAACCAAACCAGGCCAGGTCTTAAATGGCATGGCATGACTGAAGTGAGTAATAATATTTATTCGCTGTATATTCAAACCAGCTTTGGAAACACGTCTCGCCTTCAGGGTGAAAATCTAAGTGGAGATGGGTATACCAACCGTTACGAGAAAGCAATGAGTAATCTGATTGTAAAGAAGATTGCACATGCACGAGAATCGGATGTATTCTGCAAGCTGGTTCCCTTCTGGCAATTACAACTTTATTTGAGTAATGTACTTGGTAAAACCGACTTTTATAAGGATGTACACGAAGCGATCCGCACTTCACCAAATCAGTCTACCGATGGTTTAAGTCAGCTTGAATTCACAAAGATTTGTTGCGATGTAGCAAAGCTGGATCTAACAGATTTCTTTATGAAATGGGGATTGCTTTCGGCTGTCGACTATACATTCGATGATTATGGTGAAAAACGTTTCCTAATTACCGAAACCCATGCTCAGCAGACCATTGATGCTATCAAGGCAAAGAATTACCCAAAGCCTGCTCATGCTGTTGAATATATAACAGACCTTTCGGTTCCCGTTTACAAGATGAACGCTTCCATCCAAAAAGGCAACGTTGCCAGAAGTGGTCAGCAGCTCAGCTTTACAAATTGGAAAAATGTGGTGGCTTTCGAGGTATATAACGATACGGAATTGGTGTTTATATCTCCTTCTACCTCATTTACAAGCAAAAGCTCGTTCAATCAGGTATATGCCGTAGCGGCCAATGGAACTAAGGTAAAAGTAGATTTATAATTTTCATAGAGTAACATGAGGTAATAGATTGTTTTTTGATTTTAATTAATAGTGAATGAGGCCGGGACGTAATGTCCCGGTTTTCTTTTTTATTCATTATCTTTTTGCTTGTTGCGGAATTTCATTCTTCTGATTTGTACATAGCGGAGTAGCAGAATAGCAGCCACAGAAATGCCCATAATCAGAAAATAGGACTTGTAATCCGGGTTCGGCTTGTTTCCGGGCCATCCCATAACACTCATCACGGCCAGATAGACCAGAAGAAGCAGAGAGGTAATGTTTATCTTTTTCATTTGAATAAAATTTTAAAAGGGATACTTGGAACACGCTTCTTACACATTAATTACCTTTAAAAACTAATATACTAAGTTACACGATTGATTGTTTTATTACACTCGTTTTTCACAAGCAAATATACAATAAGTTTTACAAATCCTATTGGGCTATAATAAACAACTGTTGTTCCAAAATCCGACCAAAACCTACCTGAAGTATATATGTACCCTTATTTAATGTTAAATCAGTCCTACTGCTTCCTGCAGGAAGGACTTGATTCCAGATTGTTTGTCCCGTTAAAAGCATTACCCGGGCTGTTCCTTTCACTGGCACATTTGTTGCAACAAGCGTTTTTCCTTCTATACCAAATTTTGCTGGAGTAACGTCTTCTATTTCAGTCAACAACGTTTTTTGCAGAATAAGTTCAAAACGATCGGAGTCATCTGCTGTTCCTGAAACAAATGAGTAGCTCTTATTTCCTGCTACGTCCGTAACCTTTCCGGTCTGCTTGTCGGCCAACTGAACAGTATACTGGTCGGAATCAAAAGAATCGGCATTGAAGTTAAGCGTATAACTGTCTAAAGAAGGAATTCGCAAATGGATAGGTATCACAATTTTATCTCCTTCCAATGGTTGTGCATTCACTGCCAGAAGATTGGATCTGCACTCAGTTGCTATTTGTGGAGATTCATTTAACAAACTTGTGAGCTTATATGCATCATACGCCTGATCAATATGGGTGGTTGCTTCGGGGATAAAGCGGACTTCTGTACGGTCGTTATATTTTGCCCCCTGCAACGTAATTCCAATGAATGAATTGGAAGAAGAAAACGCCTCTCCTTTCACCACCGGAAGATCCCTGGTTTTTAGGCTGACATCGGTTTGTGCCGTAGTTTTAAAGAAGAACGCACCATAGGCAGGAATCACTCCACTACCACCTGCATCAAAGACCTCATAGGTTGAGCCATTATACCAATATATAAAATTCCCCAGGGAAGTCCCCGCCGGCAGTTGGCTGACTGACATAGGTGATGGGAACGGATTTCCGGATAAATACCAACCGCTGTGCGGAGAGCCTGCATTTTCCTGATAGCTGTAATGAGGTACGGATAGTTGAACCTCCTTGCCAAAGTCAGACGGAATAGCCCCGGACCGGGAGGTAAAGGTGAGCAACGTATCGGTTGAAGCCTCGTCGATAGCAATCAGATAGCCTTTATTTTTTTGAAAGACCAATTGATCTCCAGTCCCCAATGACGCCGGCACGGGTTTCCAGTTAGAAGATTCGGTACCTGTTTCAGCCCGCTTGCTGGCATCATATATTTGTGCATAAAGATAGTTTCCGTTCGTTGTCGTTTGATCATCTTTCAAAACAAACCGGGGGTCTATGCCATTTGCATACACATCGAAAGGGAATGAAATAAAACGCCATACCCCCTTTTGAGGGAAAGAGGTTACCAATTGAACTTTATCTTTTGCCACCAACGTTCCCTTATTAATAAACTCCGATTTGTGTTGTGCTGTATGATACAAGACAAGCGTACTGTCTATTGTAAGTCGAGCACCTTCATCCACTTTGACAGATCCTTGTCCTATTTTCAAGCCGCTTACCTGCTGATTATTCGTCACCGTTACATTTCCTGCAACCAGCGCCTTCCTAAGACGGGCCGGCGGAAGATGGCTCCACCGGATTGAATCATTCCAGTTTCCGGCACCGGTAAACAGTGAGTTTCCGGCAATTTTCCCGTAACTGAATACATTATCTACATAAAAGCCTCCCTGCGGAGGAGTCGCCTCATCAACATAGATATGTATTAAGTTCACTTTAGACATTGTCCGGGATTTGAAAGAACCATCCGTATTAGGATCTTGAAATTGATCACTAATTGCAATGTTATCCTGAATGGAAGAGTACAGAAGTTTTTGAGATACGGCCAGATCTTTGCCAACATAGTTTATCCGGGTCTGAACAGCTTCATAAGCTGAAATAGTAAGCGGTGCAAAAACAATACCACTTCCCGCAGGCAACCAAACGGAATAGTTTCCATTCTGACCGGTTATTCCATTAATTGAGGCATTTGCTAATGAGGCTCCTTTCCCTGTTAAGGTGTATTCCCATGTATCGAGGGCGGAAGATTCAAAATTCTGAACCCTGAAAGTATCTATTACAACTAAATTCTTCGAAGTATCGTTAATCCAGCTGCTCCATTGATCGGGGTGAACGGTTTGAGCACTGGTAGTCAACGCAAAAGAGGTAAAAAACAGGGTAAAAATAAAGCACACGGCGGTCTTTTTCATAGCTAAGGCAATTATCTGGTTACAAAATTAGCTACAAATATAAACAAATCTTTGAATTTACTATCTTTGTGGCATGAAAGAATTTATCATATCAGAGGCACAAACAGAGAAAGCGGTATTGGTGGGGTTAATTACTCCAAATCAAAACGAACAGAAAATCAAGGAATACCTGGATGAGCTGGCGTTTTTGGCTGATACTGCGGGGGTGGAGCCGGTAAAGATGTTTTACCAGCGACTGGATTATGCCAATCCGGTAACCTTTGTGGGGACAGGTAAGTTGCAGGAAATCAAAGAATATGTGGTTGAAAATGAAATAGGGGTTGTAATATTTGATGACGAGTTATCTCCAAAGCAATTACGAAATATTGAGAAGGAATTGAAGGTGATGATTCTGGATCGCACAAGCCTTATTCTCGATATATTTGCTAAACGGGCGCAGACTGCCCATGCCAAGACGCAGGTGGAGCTGGCTCAGTACAAGTATATGTTACCCCGACTTACCCGTCTGTGGACTCACCTCGAGCGTCAACGTGGGGGGGTTGGTATGCGTGGACCGGGAGAGACTCAGCTCGAAACCGACAAACGTATCATCCTCGACAAAATATCATTGCTTAAAAAGGAGCTGGTAAACATAGACAAGACCAAATCCATCCAACGCAAAAACCGTGGAAAGATGGTTCGTGTGGCCTTGGTTGGTTATACCAATGTGGGTAAATCAACCCTTATGAACCTGTTAAGCAAAAGTGAAGTATTTGCCGAAAACAAGTTGTTTGCAACCCTGGACACTACTGTAAGAAAGGTAATAATCGACAATTTACCGTTTCTTCTGTCCGATACCGTTGGGTTTATCCGTAAACTTCCTACAGAGCTGGTGGAATCATTCAAATCCACACTGGATGAAGTGCGTGAAGCCGATTTGTTGGTACATATAGTCGATGTTTCACACCCTCAGTTTGAAGAACAGATCGAGGTCGTGAACAAAACGCTTGCCGACATTCACAAAGAGGAGAAACCAATGATTATTGTATTCAATAAGATAGATGCATTCTCGTTTGTTCCGAAAGAGGAAGACGATCTGACCCCGCGTACCCGCGAGAATGTAAGTCTGGACGAATTAAAAAATACATGGATGAACCGTCTGCAAGACAATTGTATTTTTATTTCGGCCAAAGACAAAACCAATGTAGATGAACTAAAAACAAAATTGTATTCGCGCGTAAGAGAAATTCACACCACGCGTTTCCCGTATAATGATTTCCTGTATCAACAATATGATGATGTTGACGATGGAAGTCTGGATGAATAAAATCATGTTATCCTAAATTTGTAAACGTATGAGTAAAAAGCGTAACCTGCGGCCGGAAGAAATTGCCATGCTGCAGGCCAATGCATGTATGGCGGACAACTGGAGTTCCGTTTTTGTGCCCGAGAACTTTGACATTAAGTATGTAAGCCACACTCGTTTTTCAGGCGAGGTAACCCTGGGGGCTTTCAACAAAGAATTTATTTTGCCCGGCGGACTTAAAAAGCATGCCGGTCTGCGCCACGTAACCCTGCACAATTGCAGATTAGGCGACAACTGTTTAATTGAAAATGTGCAAAATTACATTGCCAACTATGATATCGGCGAGAATTGTATCATCCAGCATGTCAATGTAATTTTAGTGGATGGAGTCAGCTCCTTTGGCAATGGCACACTGGTGTCGGTGTTGAATGAAACCGGTGGACGTGAAGTCCAGATATACGACTGGCTGCCGGCACCTCTTGCCTATGTGATTACCCTGTATCGTCATCGACCGCAGTTAATCAGCAGGATAAGCAACCTCATCGAATCCTATTCAAAAGAAATTTCCAGCTCACGAGGCTCGATCGGCAACAATTCGCGTATTACAAACACCGGAACCATACGGAATGTACGCATCGGGAGCTATGCAACCATCGAGAATTGCACCCGTCTGGAAAATGGATCCGTAAACAGCCGCGAAGAAGAGCCTGTGTATGTAGGCGACAGTGTGATTGCTCAGGATTTTATCCTTTCGGCAGGTGTAATATTATCCGATGCAGCCAAGATTGTACGTTGTTTTGTTGGACAGGCCTGCCACATCACTCACAATTTCTCGGCTCACGACTCCTTGTTATTCAGCAACTGTGCCTTCGAAAACGGAGAAGCCTGTGCCATCTTTGCTGGTCCTTTTACCGTTTCCATGCACAAAAGCAGCCTGCTTATCGCAGGAATGTATTCTTTTCTCAATGCCGGAAGCGGATCCAACCAAAGCAACCATATGTATAAACTGGGACCAATTCATCAGGGAATTGTGGAAAGAGGCTCTAAAACGACAAGCGACTCTTATATACTTTGGCCGGCCCGTGTAGGGGCATTCTCTCTGGTGATGGGAAGGCATTATCACCACTGCGACACATCCGATATGCCTTTCTCCTATCTTATTGAGAAAGACGATGAAACCTATCTGGTTCCGGGTGTGAACCTGCGTAGTGTGGGAACAATCCGCGATGCACAGAAATGGCCCAAGCGAGACAAGCGCAAGGCTGGTTTGCAGTTAGATCCGATCAATTACAATTTACTTAGTCCCTATACTATCAGTAAAATGCGGAAGGCCGTGGAAGTGCTCAAAAACCTCCAGGCCCTTGTGGGCGAGACTTCCGAGATTTACTACTACCAGAACACCCGTATCAAAGGGTCTTCGTTACGAAACGGACTCGCACTATACGGAAAGGCAATCAACAAGTTTCTGGGAAACTCGCTTATCAAACGTCTGGAAGGGACTGCCTTCTCCAGCATAGAGGAAATTTGGGCCCAATTACAACCTACCGAATCCAGGGGAAAGGGAGAATGGATCGATCTGTCGGGGATGATTGCCCCTCAGGAAGTAATCGAGAATCTGCTGCGCAGCATCGAAGCGGGCGAAATAACATCGTTAGAAGAAATCTCCGCAATTATTCTCGACCTCCAGAAGCATTATTATGAAATGGAGTGGACCTGGGCGTACGATATGATAGAGTCGGTTTACGGAGTCAACCTGCAAACAATCACTGCAAAGGAATTGATTGCACTCACTGAAATATGGAAAGAGTCGGTCGTATCCCTCGACGAGCTATTGTATGCCGATGCAAAGAAAGAGTTTTCACTTACTTCCAAGATCGGATTCGGAGTAGACGGATCGGCAACCGAGAAGATGAAAGACTTTGAAGGCGTACGGGGCGACTTCGAGAACAATCCATTTGTATTGGCTGTAAAAGATCATATCGTAAAAAAAGAGGCCCTCGGAAACGAACTGATTGAAAGACTTAAGGTCGTATTGTAAAATAAACTATCTGCAGGTTATACGTCACTTAAGTTCTTTTAGGGATTAGGGCTGTAATCTGTATGGATTTATTCTGTACATTTGTGGGATAATATCGAAACATCATTATATTAAAAATAGTATAGATATGGCAACACCTCCTTTTAAGTATCAAGAGCCTTTTCCCATGGGAAAAGACAAAACGGAGTATTATCTGCTTACAAAAGAACATGTTTCTGTAAGTGAATTTGAGGGAAAAGAAATCCTTAAAGTAGAAGCCGAAGGACTTACCAAATTAGCGAACGCAGCTTTTCGTGATGCATCTTTCCTTCTCCGCACTGAACACCAGGAACAGGTCGCTAAGATTTTATCGGATCCTGAAGCCAGCGAGAACGACAAGTTTGTTGCGCTAACCTTCCTTCGCAACTCGGAAGTTTCGGCTAAAGGTCAGCTTCCTACCTGTCAGGATACAGGTACAGCTATCATCATGGGTAAAAAAGGTCAGCAGGTCTGGACCGATGGCTGCGACGAAGAGGCCCTGTCCTTAGGAGTATATAAAACCTACACAGAAGAAAATCTTCGTTATTCTCAGAACGTAGCGCTGGATATGTATAAAGAAATCAACACAGGCTGTAACCTTCCTGCTCAGATCGACCTTTATTCAGTACAGGGTAACGAATACAAATTCCTTTGTATAGCAAAGGGTGGTGGTTCTGCCAACAAAACCTACCTGTATCAGGAAACCAAAGCGTTGTTGAATCCAACATCCCTGGTTAAATTCCTGGTTGAGAAGATGAAGACATTAGGTACAGCTGCCTGCCCTCCATATCACATTGCATTTGTTATCGGAGGTACTTCGGCAGAGGTAAACCTGAAAACAGTTAAATTGGCTTCTGCTAAATATTACGACAACCTCCCTACTTCAGGAAACGAAGGTGGTCAGGCATTCCGCGACATCGAACTTGAAAAAGAGGTTTTGCTTGAGTCTCAGAAGATGGGTCTAGGCGCTCAGTTCGGCGGCAAGTATTTTGCTCACGACGTCCGCATCATCCGTCTGCCCAGACACGGAGCTTCTTGTCCGGTAGGTATGGGAGTTTCTTGTTCGGCCGACCGTAACATTAAGGCTAAAATCAACAAAGACGGTATCTGGATTGAAAAGATGGAAACAAATCCGGCCCGTTTCATTCCGGAAGAATTACGTCGTGCCGGCGAAGGAGAAGCCGTTCAGATCGACTTGAATCAACCGATGGCCGATATTCTGAAAGAACTTAGCAAATATCCTGTTTCGACCCGTTTGTCATTGAACGGTACAATCGTAGTAGGCCGCGATATCGCACATGCTAAACTTAAAGAGAGAATAGATGCCGGTCTGGGATTGCCTCAGTATATCAAAGATCACCCCATCTACTATGCTGGTCCGGCTAAAACACCTACCGGTATGGCATCTGGCTCCTTCGGCCCCACAACTGCCGGCCGTATGGACTCTTATGTAGATCTGTTCCAGTCGCAGGGTGGCAGCATGATCATGATCGCCAAAGGTAACCGCAGTCAGCAGGTAACCGATGCTTGTCACAAGTACGGAGGATTCTATCTGGGAAGCATCGGCGGACCGGCAGCTATCCTTGCTCAGGAAAGCATCAAGAAGGTTGAATGCCTTGAATATCCGGAACTGGGTATGGAAGCCATCTGGAAAATTGAAGTAGAAAACTTCCCCGCATTCATTCTTGTGGATGATAAAGGAAACGACTTCTTCAAACAACTGAAACCGATGTGCATCCTAAGTAAATAAGCATACCTTATTTAAATATACAGACCGGTACTCCATCCAACGGAGTACCGGTTTTTTTATCGTTTACAAAAAAGCCCCGGCAGCAGATACTGTCGGGGCTTATTATATTAATGTAATAAATTACTTAATCACGGTTACCACGCTCTGGACGAGGACCTCTTTCCGGACGTGGACCACGTTCTGCACGGGGAGCACGCTCTTCCATACCTTCAGGGCGGGGAAGCAATACCTTGCGTGAAAGTTTGAATTTACCGGTTTTCTGATCGATATCTACCAACTTCACTTCAATTGTGTCACCCTCTTTCAAACCAGCTTCTTCTACAGTTTCCAACCGTTTCCAGTCGATCTCCGAAATATGAAGCAATCCATCTTTTCCCGGAAGGAATTCAACGAATGCACCGTAAGGCATGATTGAAGAAATCTTACCCTGATAAACTTCGTTTACTTCCGGAACGGAAACAATACCCTTGATGGTAGCAATTGCTGCATCAATACAAGCTTTGTTTGTTCCTGAAATCTCAATACGGCCAGCACCGTCAACCTCTTCGATAGCGATTGTAGCACCGGTCTTCTCCTGAATTCCCTGAATAATCTTACCACCCGGGCCAATTACGGCACCGATAAATTCTTTGGCAATGATCATGGTCTCAATACGAGGAGCATGCGGCTTCAGGTCTTCACGAGGTTCAGACATTGTCTCTTCAATCTTACCTAAAATATGCAGACGGCCGGCTTTAGCCTGAGCCAATGCATTTTCAAGAATTTCAAAAGAAAGTCCGTCAACCTTGATATCCATCTGAGTGGCAGTAATACCATCGCGGGTACCAGTCACCTTGAAGTCCATATCACCTAAATGATCTTCGTCGCCCAGGATATCAGAAAGAATTGCATAATTCTGACCTTTATTTTCTGAGATAAGACCCATAGCGATACCCGAAACCGGCTTTTTGATCTTCACACCGGCATCCATCAATGCAAGCGTACCTGCACAAACAGTAGCCATGGAAGAAGAACCGTTAGATTCCAGAATATCGGAAATAACACGTACCACATAAGGATAATCGGCAGGCAGCATACCCTTCAGGGCACGGTGAGCCAGGTTACCATGTCCTACTTCACGACGTCCTACACCGCGGCTTGCTTTAGCTTCACCGGTAGAGAACGGAGGGAAGTTATAATGTAGAAGGAAACGCTCTTTTCCATGATTCAACACGTCGTCAATCATTTTCTCGTCAGATTTTGTACCCAACGTAACGGTTGTAAGCGACTGAGTTTCACCACGGGTGAATATGGCCGAACCATGAGGACCCGGAAGACAATCCACCTCCGACCAGATAGGACGGATTTCGGTAGTCTTACGACCGTCAAGACGCTTGCCTTCGTCCAGAATAGCACGACGCATAGCCTCTTTTTCAACATCATGATAATAACGGCCTATCATTTCTGCCTTAGCAGCTAAATCTTCTTCAGAAAGAGAAGCTTTGTATTCTTCAACGATCGCGTCGAAAGCCTCAGCACGCTGGTGCTTGTCGGTACCCGATGTAGCTACGGCATAAGCCTTGGCAAAACACTTATCCTTAATATCTTTACGAAGCTCTTCGTCGTTCACTTCATGGCAATAAGTTCTTTTTTCCAATTTACCCACTGCGGCAGAAAGATCGAGCTGTGCCTGACAATGAATCTTGATGGCATCGTGTGCAACACGGATGGCTTCAAGCATTTCCGACTCCTGTACCTCTTTCATCTCGCCTTCCACCATCATGATGTTATCCATAGTGGCAGCCACCATAATATCGATGTCAGCTTTTTCAAGCTGAGCGAAAGTAGGATTAACGATAAATTCACCGTTTACTCTGGCTACACGAACTTCCGAAATCGGACCGTTGAAAGGTATATCAGAAACAGCAAGCGCAGCAGAAGCAGCCAGACCGGCCAATGCATCCGGCATATCTTCACCGTCAGCAGAGAACAATATTATATTTACATAAACTTCAGCATGATAATCCTCAGGAAATAGAGGACGAAGCGCACGGTCAACCAAACGCGAGGTCAGGATTTCGTAATCCGAAGCCCTTCCTTCTCTTTTTGTAAACCCTCCTGGAAATCTTCCCAATGCAGAGAACTTTTCTTTGTATTCAACCTGCAAAGGCATAAAATCAACCCCGGGATTTGCGTCTTTGGCAGCACAAACAGTAGCAAGCAATACGGTATTGCCCATACGGACAGTTACCGAACCGTCCGCCTGTTTTGCCAATTTCCCGGTCTCGATGGTAATGGTTCTTCCATCACCTAATTCGATCGTCTTGTTAATTGGATTAAGCATAATCTTCTTTCTT
>NZ_JBFWMI010000061.1:0-3972 GCF_050251695.1 Macellibacteroides sp. | reverse complement strand
CTTGCCCAGCTGGATGCCAACATGGAAATCAGCAAGCTCCGCAAGGCCTATGGAGCCAAAGAGATTGCAGACTCCACATACAGAACCAAAGTACTTGAAGCTGCAGAAGCCTATAAGACCGTTGCTAAAAAGTATATCTTCTCTGCCCCCATGTCGGCCGCAGCCTATTTCGCTCTTTTCCAGCAGATAGACGGACTACTGTTCTTCGACCTGTACGACAAGGCAGACTCGAGAGCTTACGGAGCAGTAGCTACAAGCTACGACCACTACTATCCGGAAAGCCCCAGATCAAAGCATTTACACAACCTGGCGTTGCAATCCATCAAAGTATTGCGTGGTCAGCGTCCTATCAACTTCGACAACATCAAGACAGAAGAGGTAAGCTTCCTCGATATCGAATTACCCACTATCACCGGAGAGATGTCGAAACTGTCTGATCTGGCCAAAGGCAAAGTGGTATTGGTAAACTTTACCGCCTACCAGGCAGAATGGTCGCCCGCTTTGAATATGGAATTAGGTAAGATCTATACCAACCACCACAGCAGCGGATTGGAAATCTATCAGATCTCACTCGACTCCGATGCCCACTTCTGGAAAAACGCAGCATCAAACCTGCCGTGGATGTGTGTACGCGATCCGCAATCCGTTTATTCACAGGCGGCAGCACTCTACAACGTAAAACAATTACCGGCCCTGTTCATTCTGGACAAAAACGGCAATCTGGTTAAACGTGTGGAGAATATCGGCACGTTGGAAGCATCGATAAAAGGCCTTCTGTAAGACTTTTTATCCTCTGTTTCAGAAATTTATGTTTTAAAGCACATCTTTAAATTTGCTTCTTCAAAAAAGAAGACCTACCTTTGTAGGGTAAAAATAAGACAATGAGTTCCGGCCATACCGTTGGTCGGGATTCTTTTTTTATGTAGCATTCAATATTTATATAATAAGAAAAAATTAGGAGGATTTAGTATGGCTGTTAGTTATATGACAGAGGAAGGTTACAACAAGATTTTAGCAGAAATAAATCTGTTGGAAACCGTTAAGCGTCCGGAAATATCCCATCAAATTGCCGAAGCAAGAGACAAGGGAGACCTTTCCGAAAATGCAGAATACGATGCCGCCAAAGAGGCTCAGGGAATTCTGGAAGCTAAAATTGCGCAATTGAAAGGGCTTATTGCCAATGCTCGACTGATAGACGAGTCGCAATTAAGAAGCGACGTGGTACAAATCATGAGTAAGGTAAAAATCAAAAACGTAAAGAATAACATGGTTATGAGCTATACGTTGGTATCCGACTCTGAAGCGAATCTGCGCGAAAATAAAATTGCGGTAAGCACACCCATTGCCAAAGGCTTGATGGGTAAAAAGGTGGGCGATGTAGTAGACATCAAGGTACCATCCGGTATTGTTAGTTATCAGGTTGAAGAAATCTCTATTTAACTTTATAAATCATGGCAACAATATTCAGCAAGATTGTGGCAGGAGAAATCCCATGCCATAAAGTGGCGGAAGACGACAACTTCTTTGCCTTTCTGGACATCAACCCGCTGGTTCATGGACACACGCTGGTAATTCCCAAAAAAGAGGTGGATTACATATTCGACCTGAACGATAATGAACTTGGCGCCATGATTCTATTTGCCAAGAGAGTAGCCAAAGCCATCGAGCAGGCTATCGAATGTAAAAGAGTGGGACTTAGTGTCATCGGGCTTGAAGTACCGCATGCACACATCCACCTGGTTCCTATAAACAAGGAATCCGACATCTATTTTGGAAAAACGAAACTGACCGTAACTTCTGATGAGCTGGCCGCTGTTGCCGAAAAGATCAGAAAAGAATTTATTTGACCCATCTCAGATTATGGATGGCTCTATATAACCGGGCCAGATTCATAATCAATGTAAATGCCAATGAAAAGTGTACACTTTCATTGGCATTTATTCTTTCCGCCGGCCCGTTACGGGCACAAATCCATTCAATATCAACTTTTTGAAGACTAACTTAGTTTAAGTTTCGGGTTTTGCTGTGCTTAATAACAAAGAATGTTTATATTTGCCACTTGTTCGGAAAACGTATATAAAAAATATGCACCGAACAATTTATTTTTAATTCATTAGTGGTTTTTACTCATTAATTTGTTAACCTTACAAGAAAGGCCCCTCTGAGACAGAGCGGCCTTCTTTTTTAAACACACATACATTAAAAACTATTACCAAAGAGAAATACTTACAGAATTCCAGTTAACTGGCCAGCTCGTCATCTGATAGAAATCAGGCCAGCCAAAAGTCCATCCTATTGAAATAAAGCCTATTGCTGCAATAATCCAGAGGATTAAGAACGTCCATTTAAGTACGGCAGGCATCGGTTTGAATTTAAACACCGCACTGCACAATGCGTACAGAAGTGAAACAACAGGAATGGCAATTAAAACAAACATTGCAACGCTCGCGCCGATCAGTGCAGATTCCGGATAGGCCTGGATAGTACCCCAGTCGGCCATCGGCATCAGGTGATACAAGATACCGAACCCACCTCCAAAAATCAAAGCAAAAGCAACAACAACAAAAATAAACAGAGCCAGCAACAGCGGCGGTATCACAATAATTGCCAGTAAGATCAGCGCAACCTTCACCAAAGCACCTACAACCGTAACGAAAGCATCCGCCAGTTTTTGCAGGGTTGTCCGTGGCTTTCCTGAGTTCACATAATCATTTACATTGTTAGACACCTTCTCGAACCCATCGGTTACAGTCTTTCCAATATTTTCGATCGTCACCCTTTCGCCTCTCATTTCAAGTTTCTCGGCTGCCGTGCGTGCCTGCGGAATAATCAGCCAAAGAATAAAGTAGATCGGAATCATAACCCCCCAGAAAAAGCAGAGAACAAACAAACCGATACGTACAGCGCTGGGATCCCAATCCATGTAGGCAGCAAAACCACCGGCAACACCACCCAATATCTTATCATCCGGGTCGCGGTAAAAACGCTTTCTACCTGTAGACGTAGTATGAGTTTTTCCCTCTTCCGATGCAAATTCCTTTTCTCCTTCAGTATCAAAAATCTCCTCCGGTTTTCCCATGCGTTTGATCACCTCTTCCACATGTTCTATCGTAATCACTTCGAAGCCCAGTTTAATGCGCTCTCCAAGCAATTCAGAGATTCTCATTTCGAAATCATTCATAATTTCGTCCGAACCCTCCTCTTTCTTAAAATGGACGCGGAGGTTAGACAAATATTTTTCTAAAAGCTGGTAGGCATCTTCGTCTATATGAAATACGGACCCTCCCAGATTAACGGTAAGCGTTTTCTTCATTTTGGTAATTATTAATTGTTTCTAATGTGGTTTATTGTATTATTCAGCTCCTCCCATGCATTTTCCAGTTCACCTAAAAAAAGTTGTCCCTTTTCCGTCAACTGATAATATTTTCGTGGCGGGCCTTGCGTTGATTCAATCCATTGATAACCTAGCAGCTCACTATTTTTCAGCCGGGTAAGCAACGGATACAAAGTGCCTTCAACAACAATCAATCTTGCCTCCTGTAATTTCTGAATAATATCAGATGTATAAGCAGGCTCCTTGCTGAGGAGAAGGAGTATACAATACTCCAAAGTACCCTTCCTCATTTGTGATTTTACGTTTTCTGCATTCATTGTTTTCTGTTTTATGCCACAAATATATGCATTGCTATTGTACTATGCAATACATACTACCATATATTTTCAAATAATTTTATTTTTTACAATATATTTCACATTTGTTCACATAAAAGAGTCGAATATTACCAGTAAAAAGCCAAATTTAACAGCACTATTGCACATAAACGTCCTTTTTGTGTAAAATAATAGTATCTACCTACTCATTATCCAATGAAAAGCTTACTTTTGTATATTCAATTCAAAATAAAGGATTATGTCTTACTATCATTTTGCCGAAGTAGTACACCGTCAGGCCGACAAGTACGGGTCACGCAT
>NZ_JBFWMI010000060.1:0-21915 GCF_050251695.1 Macellibacteroides sp. | reverse complement strand
AAGTTAATTTAGATACCGGCATATAAGTTGGAACATAGTATACAACTAATTGTTTCATCGTTATAAACAATTTTCTTCTGTTATATGAATTATTCGTTTGTCATATGTTGAATGCAAGTTATCCATATGTCTACTTTGCGTTTGACATATGGCAAACGCAAAGTAGACATATGGCAAACGAATAGTTCTTCGTATTGCTTTGGATAAAAGCCTTAAATGAAAATGATACTACTGTATTGACCAGACTTTACTTTAACCGTTATGCTGAAATCATGGGCACCTTCCTATAATCCATACTAGAATAGTTTACAGCTGACAGGCTTTGATTTATCTTTCTACTCCCTCAACCAGCTTGTTTTTCTAATCAGACATATTTATAGTTCTTTTTTTTGTAATTGTTGAATTTAACTGATAGATTTGCAGAAATTAAATACTATCTGTAGGTGAAAAATTATAGACTGGCTTTTTTCTTTTTTTTATTTCTCCTTGCTATTGTACATATTGCAGTAGGATTTGTTCAATCCGAACCTCCCACAGAGATAGATTTGAAAGGGAAAATAGGAGTAGCCGGTGCTAAAAGTTTGGATGATCCGATTCCAATTGATGCTTCTACCGATGGTCAATCGATATTTATTAATTTCCTTACCGCATTAGGAGATGTTACTATAAGCATTTACAATGTAAATGGTGATCTGGTTTATCAATCCAACGAACAGATAACTTCGGTACAGCAGTTGCTGGTCAGTATAGCAAATTTGTCTTCCGGGAGCTATACCTTGGTATTCACCAATGCTGGCGGGGGATATGTGTACGGAACATTTACTAAATAATATTGCAGTTTATCTAATTACTATTACTTATTTCACTTAATTGAATTAACACTATGCTACCTTTATCTGCCACTTTTCGTCTTCTGGGATTGTCTCTTGTCGTTTTATTGTTTGTGGGGTGTTTTTCTTGTAATAACAAAGCTCGATTGAAACGACAATTTGTATTGGCAGATTCACTTATGTTAATCCGTCCGGATAGTGCATTGAAGATTCTTGAAGGGATGACGGAGAGTGATTTGAATTCTGAAGAAGAGAAGATTGACTACTATTTGCTTTTGGTGGAAGCCAAAGATAAAAATTATATAAAACACAAGTCCGACTCATTGATAAACTATGTTTATAATGCTTATAAGAATCGCGAAGATAATGCTATGAAAGCCAAAGTGTTGTTTTTTAAAGGTCGGGTTTATCATGATATGGAAAAGTTTGAAGACGCCGCATTATACTACAAAAAAGCAGAAACTGTAGCGAAAAAAACGAAGTCATACAGATTACTCGGATTGGTCTATAATGAATTGGGAGGGGTGAGCATGTGGCTGAGTATGTATGATAAGGCATTCGACTATTATGTGGATTCCTATAACATGATGTTGATGGTTAACGATACGGCTACGACTCCCTATGCGATTCGTAATCTGGGCCGTATGAGGCTATTTCAGCATAGATACGATGAATCATTAACATATTATCAACGAGCATTCGATATGGCGCAAATGTATAAGAAACCCCGTATACAGTCTGATGTACTATATGAAATCGCTCTTTTGTACGATCAAATACAAAAGAAGGACAGTGTGTTATATTATATGCGTAAATCTATTACTTATAATCCGGATATTGTTAGTACTGATGAAACTTCGCTTGCGATTGCAGATATTTACCGAAAGGCTGGTAAAACAGATTATGCTCTTGTATATATCGACAAATGTATTCGTAGTGAGAATATTTTTTCGAAAACGTCTGCTTACAGGTACTTGTCAGAGATAAGCGAGTCTCAACATAATCCCACCAAAGCACTCGAATATTATAAGGTTTACTCAACGCTGAAGGATTCGATTTTGACTCGCTCAAGTGCAGAAGATCTTACAGAAATCATCGCTAAATATGATAATGAAAGACTTCAAAATGAGAAGACCGAGATCCTTTTGGAAAAAACCCGTACCATGAGGAATTTGTATCTGGTGCTGTTGATAAGTGTTTTACTGGGAGCCGCAACCTTAACCGCATTTTACATATATAGAAAAAAGAAGGAGCATCAGCTTAAAATTTTAAGGTCGAAGACTTCCGTGTATTTGAAGCAAATTGAAGCAAATCAGATCCAGATCAAGGAAAATGAAAAATGGGTGGCAGAAAAAGAGAAACTGATCAGGGATACCAACTTAAAGCTTGAAGAGAAGGAAGTTCAATTGTATAAACTCAAGCAGAAAGAGGATGAAACTTCCCGTCTTAAAATTGAGAATCAAAAACTTGAACGGATACGTGAGGAACTGAACCGGGAAATTGATTTACTCGCAAAGCGGAAAGAAAAAATAACGGTTATAAATGCCGGTATCGAATCGCAATATAGCCTTATCGACCGTTTGAGATCCTGGAAGCCGGGTGATTCAATTATGTCGGAAACAGAACAAAATCAGCTGCCCGATCTTATGGACAAAGAATGCAATGATTTTGCAACAAAACTGCGTATACGTTATCCTGCTCTCAAATCGCATGATATCCTGATCTGCTGTCTGATAAAACTTCGTATATCCAACGAATATATCGCATCTCTTACTTGTTGCAAATACGAATCGGTACTGACAAAACGATTCAGGATTAAACAACGTATGAATGAAAAGGAGGAGAACCTGGAATCAATTATCAATCACATCTCGTAAATAAAAGTTTTTTGACTATTTTAGACCTCTGTTTGAATGATATAAAATAACATAGCGTATGATTATAAGAAAAACCCGGTTGGAGGAACTGGATAATTTGATGGCTATTTACAGCAGAGCCAGGCAATTTATGCAAGAAACCGGAAATGGAAATCAATGGATTAATGGCTATCCTTCGCGTGAAGTGATACTTGCGGATATCGAAAACGGATACAGCTATGTTTGTCTGGATGCGGAAAACGAGATAGTAGCCACCTTTTATTTCAGGATTGGTGAAGATCCTACGTATGCAAGGATAGACGATGGGAAATGGTTGAACGATGAACCATATGGCGTTGTGCATCGATTGGCAGGATCGGGGAAAGTTAAGGATGTTGGATCCTATTGTTTGCAGTGGTGTTTTGAACAGATCCCGAACATCCGGGTAGACACCCATCATGACAATGTGGTGATGCAGCATATATTAAAGAAAAACGGATTTCTCCCTTGCGGCATCATTTACGTTTCAAACGGTACAGCCCGCATTGCTTTTCAAAAGATTGGAAATAAAAAACCCGTATCAGACATTTAAGACTGATACGGGTTTTTTATATTCACCTCAAAATTCGGCTTACAGATGCTTGGCTAAATCTGAAGGAAGATAGAAGGTGTTGTTTTTATCTACATATACCACTACCGAATTAAGTTTGATTGTTTCGGTACCTTTTTTACCTGTTTGAATAAGATTGGTAAAAGGTTTGATGGTAAGTTGTTTTTTCTTGCTTTTTACTACAAGGGTAGGAGTCCCGTTCTTTTCGGTGGAAGGAACTATCTCGTATTTGTAACCTTTAAACACATCCGTGTGTTTAGCAAAGGTTTGGTTGGACATCTCGTCCAATTCACCCTTAATTTCAAATAATGCACACATGTAATGGTTTAAGTCTACATTGGTAAGAACCCCCATCGGAACATCTCCTTCGGGATGATAGGCTGCTAAAAACACCTCTTCGCCGGTATGTCCGCCCGTTGTAAATCCGAAACAGGTTTTTGAAGTAAGAAGCTTGGCTATGAATCCGGATAATGATCCACTGTACAATGATTCCAATTCAGGACCTTTTGCGCGCTCTTCCAACGGTATCGGACTGTTTTTGTATCCTTTGTTGTTGTAAAGCATTTTCAGTTCGTCGTCGTTTAGCTCGAATCCGGCATACGTACGGAAGATATTTTGTACTTCAGAGGCTGGTCTGCTGTTCAGCATCGCTTGAAAACCTTCGGATGTAAGTTTGTATTGAGCAAATTGTCCGAATAACTGATCTTTTGTAAGCTTGCTGTAATTGCTGCATCTTGAAGAACCCAGGCTGATACCGCTGTTGCCATGATCGGGAACAATGATTACGGCCGTCTCTCCGTTGGCTTTTGCAAATTCAAGAGCAGCACCACAGGCACGGTCGAAAGCCAGGTAATCTGAAGCCATTCCCATTGGATCATTGGCATGGGCAGCCCAGTCTATTTTACTTCCTTCTACCATTAAAAAGAATCCCTTTTCGTTTTGAGACAACTTGCTGATAGCGGTACGGGTCATCTCTTCCAGACTCGGGGTGGCTGTTGTATCACGATCTATATCATAAGGCATTTCCTTTTCAGAAAATAAAGACCACATTTTTTCGCCTTTAAACTCGCGCATACCCTTCAGGTTGTCTTTAAAAACACTGTAGCCGTTGTTGCGCAGATACGATTCACTCTCGGCCGGCAATAACGAAGTTCCGCCACCGATAACAACCGTCAGATCGTTGTGTGCCATCTGGGGGGCAATCCATTCATATTTTCCTCTATTGTAACTGTGCGCAGAACAGTCGGCCGGTGTGGCATGCGGAAATTCGCAGGTAAAAACCAGTCCGGTAGATTTGCCATACTTCATTTTAGCAGCTTCAAGCACAGTAACCAATGGTTGATAGGCACGGGTGGAATCGATGGGCAAGATGTCGTTGGCTGCATCCTGAACCGGATGTGTGGATACGTATCCTGCAATACTTGGAATTCCCGTCATGTAGCATGAAGTTGTAGGAGCCGAGTCGCCGATAGGGGCGTTCGACGAGAAGGTGCGTACGGTACCGCACATGTAAGGATCAATTGCCAGATTGGGCATGTCGGGGTTGTTATACCATTGTAACCAACGCGCGATCGACACCGTTGAAAGGGATGTCCCATCCGGAATTAATAATATAATATTCTTGACAGGTTTGACATTTTCAATGTCAGCCGCTTTTAAAGGACCTATCAGAATGGCCAGTAACAGCAAAAAGCTCATCGATTTCTTCATATGCTTCTTAATTAGTTTTTTTAATATGGTCTGATTGAGAAAACAAATAAACAACACAATTGTTTCGAATGTGTTATTTACCTGTTTTATATTTATTACAATTGGTTTTTCATTTAAAGCTGAATAATGTTTTCTTCAAACAATGTTAGTTTTTCAACCGCATTATTCGTTACAAGGTAACTATTCTCAACTCCAACGGCACCAGTACCCGGAATAACAAACTTGGGCTCGAGTGCAAAAGTCATGTTTTCTTCCAATAATTCTTTAGAACGGGGGGTAAGTACCGGTAATTCATTGATCTGAAGACCTATGCCATGACCAACAAATTTAGCCTGTTGCTTAGTGCCCATAAAGTAATCGGCTAATCCTTCTCTTTCGGCCATTTGGAAAGCCAGATTGTATAAGTCGGCACATGGGGTGCCGGGTCTGGCCATATTTTCTATCTCATGCTGAATGGCAAGAGAAACCTGATGCGCTTTATAAGCCAGTTCCGGAAGTTTGCCGATGGCATATACACGTGTCATATCCGTTAGGTAAGCCGAATAGTTGCCGGCCATATCAACCATAACGGAAGTTCCTTCTTTCAGGATTGTGCCGTTGGCACCCAATGGACAAGACGGATCCATACCCTGTCCTCCCAAAGCAAAATCGAAAGGAGAGGGGGCTTCGGCATTATCGCCGGCAAGAATACTTCCCATGTGTATATCCATATTGGCTCCAAAAGCCCTGAATATACCGATGGATCCCTGGCGACGCATTTTGTTCTCTATCTCGTATTGAAATTCAAGATCGGTGATTCCCGGTCGGTAACAAGAGGGTATTTCTGCATAAGTGGCGGCATGGCCTTTGGCTGATATCCGGAACTGACTTATTTCCCAAGGGTTTTTTACCATCCGGACATTGCGCATCAGCGTAGTGGCATTGCCTGTCTCTTTCGGATTAAAAAGTTGTTGCAGACGGATGTAGTCGTTATAACTTAATTCGTCGGCTTCCAGCAGCAGTTTATTAGGTTGATTAATACCTTTTTCGGCAAGTAGGGCCGGAATTTGTTCAGGTTTACGAATGTATTCTACATTGCTTCCTGTAATTCCGTTGGGCCTTTTTACAAAAAAGCAGGGTTCACCCTGACTGGGAAGATAGAAATAACCACTAAAAATCTGACCGGTTGTATAAAAAAGATTTACATCAACAGACAGCAGACAACCGTCTGCATTCACCATCTGCATCGCTTGCTGGATGCGTTGCCATTTTAATTGTAAATCGGCACGTAGCTCTTTTGATACCATTATTTATAATCTCATTACATTTTGGGCATCAAAGGTATTAAATTTAACCTCTAATTCGATTTTAAGGATGTTTTTTTGTGTTTTAATAACGAAAATTAGCAAGGAGACTACATTATGATAGTTGTAACAATAAGTATATAGTCTCCTCGCCTGTATTACGGTTTCATGCCAAGTGCTTTTATGTATCCTTGGTTTTTAATGCAATGTGCAAACTTTATATTTTCAAGTAATTCAAGCATCGCTTTCTTAACAAGCTCCTGATCGGGTCTTGCAGCACGAATTTCGTTGAAGTTGTTGCGGGGTTTTTGCGTGTATTCCACAATCAGATCCCAGTTGGCGGGTTTCTTTATATGTACCATACAACTTGTTTTCTCCATTTTTTTGTAGGGCCAGAAGTGCCATCCCATATTATTCCGTTCCATAAGTCTGCGAAATCCTCCAACCCATTCGTCTGTGTTTTCGCCCGTCTCACCCATATACAACGGAAGATTTACCTTGTTCCGGAAATCAATGAAATCTTGTAAATTAGACTGCAGAGTGTCACACCAGTACCGGTGACAGGTATATAACATATTGCTGTCTATCGCTTTCTCGTCGAACATACTGAAATTGCTGTTCCATTGTGCTCCACCCAACAGAATAATGTGGTTGGGATCTACACTCCGGATGGCTTCTACACCTCTTTTATAGACCGGAACCAATAACTTGTTTATTTCCTCCTTATTGGTAAAATAGGTGGCGATGGGTTCGTTTAAGAGATCGTATCCCAAAACAGTCGGTTCGTTTTTGTATCTATCGGCAATCTTTTTCCATATTTCACTGAATAACTGTTTACTGGTTTCACTTTCAAACAGCCAGGGGTAGCCGTAGCTGTCATCTATGTTATCGCCTGTTTGTCCGCCTGGGGCATCATGCATATCCAGAATAACATAAAGACCTTCGGCCTTACACCATTTTATGACACTGTCCACACGGGCAAATCCATCCTGATTACTTTTCAGACCCATATAGTCTTCGTCGGTAAATAATTTGTAATGGAAGGGTAAACGGATGGAGTTCATGCCTGTTTGCTTGATGTAGGCTATGTCTTCGCGTGTAATGTAATTATCTTTAAATGTTTTCCAGAACTGGTCTGTAAAATCGGGACCAACCATTTCCCTGAAAGCCTGATCAATCAGCCGGTATGAGCTTACATCTTTAAATAAAAACATATATCCTTCCGGATTCAGCCAGTTTCCAAGATTAATTCCCTGTATGAGAAATGATTCTCCGTTGGGGGTAACAATATCTTGTCCTTTAACCTTTAAAAAGGGTTTCCCATTGTTTTTAGATTTCAAAGAAGAGGCCTGGATGGTACAAAGAACTGCAAATAACAAGAATAAAAATAACACACATTTTTTCATAATCGAATGGATTTAAGAATTTTAACGTGAGCAAAGTTAGTCGTTTTTTTATTGCCTGCAATTCTTCGGATCTGATTTGTAGGATGATTTTAATTGTGGTTTAATTAGAATGAATGTGTAAAAACTTAAAAAATAATGTACATTTGCAAAATTGAATGCACAGAGCATAGTTGATTTAAAGGTTAGTAAAACGAATTTTTTTCAAGAATATTAATAGTATAGTAAATCCTGTTTAATAGTTAATTATGATTTATCAGGAAGATAGGCCTACAGCATTGAGCGTAAAGGAAAATTTTGATTCAATTTATATCAATAATTTTTCGAGGTTATTCCTGTTTGCCAAAGAATACGTATTATTTGATGAAGAGGCCGAGAATATTGTTCAGGATATTTTCTTGATGCTTTGGGAGAAAAGAGAAGCTTTGCGTGTTGACGTAAGCCTTACTGCTTATCTTTTTACATTAGTAAAGAATAAATGTATTGATTTTCTGCGTCATCAAATGGTGGAGCAGATGTACTCCGAAAATGTAAAACACGAGTACAACGAGGAGCTGAATGTGAAACTGTTTGCATTGGAATCTTTTGATCATAATTTTAGTTCTGAAGAGGATATTGAAACTTTACTTAGAAATGCCATCGATAAACTACCCGAAAGATGTCGTCTGATTTTTATTAAAAGTCGTATTGAGGGTAAAAAGTATAAAGAAATCGCCGAAGAACTCAATCTGTCGGTAAACACCGTTGAAGGTCAGATTTCCATAGCATTAAAGAAATTACGTGAAGAATTAAAGGATTATCTTCCACTTCTGCTTTTTTTATTTATTTGTTAAAGTATGTAAAATTCAAGAGTTGTCTTGGTGGTAAATCAACCTCCGATCGCTCTTACTGTAAATGCCCGAAAAAAGAATGCAAGATTTGTTTATAAGATATTTTAATGGAGAGTTGTCTCCGCAAGAGCGACAAGAACTCTTTCGTAAACTTCAGCAATCGCCCGAAGATAAGAAAGTGTTTGCCGAAATGCAGAATGTTTGGGCATTGTCTTCTTTATCTAAACCAGCTGATAAACAATTGGCCAACCGGAAGCTTGCCCAATTTAAGAAGGCGGAGAAAAAGCGATTTTTTATTCATTATATTAGACCAATGTTCGGGTACGCAGCGACGGTGGTTGTGGCTGTTGCTGCAACCTGGACAATTCTAACTCAGTTTGATACTCCGATGAACCGGGATGCGTTGGCTGGTTACGAAGAATTTGCCACACCAGCTGGTCAACGGGCCAAGGTTACATTGTATGATGGAACAGTGGTTTGGTTGAATGCAAGTTCAACGTTACGTTATCCCAACCGTTTTGCAAACGATGTAAGAAAGGTGGAGCTGGATGGTGAGGCCTTTTTTGAAGTTCAACGAAACGAAGAACTTCCTTTCGTTGTGTCGACCGAGAAGATGGATATACGGGTGTTAGGAACAAAATTCAATGTTTTTGCCTATAAGGGAAAGCCCGAATTTTCGACCACCCTGGTGGAAGGGTCTGTTAAAGTGTCTGATAAACATGATGCTTCTAAAACTATGATCCTGAACCCTTCCGAAACGGCCGAACTGAGAGGTGACAAATTGGTGAAAACAAAATATTCAACAAGCGATTTGCTGTTGTGGCGATCGGGAATTTATGCCTTCGATGATGTGCCTTTTGTTGATATGGTGAAGAAACTGGAGCTCTATTATGATATAACAATCAATGTGCATAATGAAAAGCTGAAGCAAAATAAGTTTACAGCCAAATTCAGACAAAGGGATGGAATAGAAAGTGTGTTAAGAACGCTTCAGAAAGCATATCCATTTTCGTTTATAAAAGACGATGATAAAAATATTATCATCATAAAATAAATAGTGTATTACAATTAAATTGAAAGATAATAGAAACCATATATGTTTAACCTTTAAAAAGAAAATCAGCCTATGACATAAACGGTCGTAAAAAATGCCGGCAGATGTTCCCGCATCCACCGACATAAATGCTAACACAAGAATTATAAATTAAAGTATTAACACGTAAACAGTACAAAGTTATGGAAAAAGATCCTTTGTCCAATCTTTTATTATTTCAAAATTATCATTTAAAGAAATTTTTGAATGTTATGAGAATTACCTCCTTTCTTCTTTTCCTATGTGTATTTTCTTCGTTTGCCACGAACACAAGTTCGCAGAACGCTAAAGTGAATATTTCGGGAAGTAATATGACGGTCGGAAATTTTATCGACCAGGTTGAAAAGCAGACGGATTATCTGTTTGTTTATAGTAAAAGCGAAGTGAATGTAGAAGAGGCTATTGCTGTTAAAAACGGCAATAAATCGGTAGCACAATGCCTGGCAGAAGCTTTTGCAGGTACTGATGTTAAGTATGCCTTCGAAAACGACTACATTGTGTTGACTAAAAATGCTTCACCGGCGATTGCCCAGCAGGGTAAAGTGGTTTCGGGTACAATTACCGACTCTAAAGGCGAAGCTATTATCGGAGCAAATGTGCTTGTAAAAGGTTCTTCTTTAGGTACTACTACCGATTTTGACGGTAAATATTCATTGGAAGTGCCTGCAGGAGCTGTTTTACAGGTTTCATATATCGGTTACCTTTCAAAAGAGGTTGCTGTTGGTAACCAGTCAAATATAAATATTGTCCTTACTGAAGATACACAAGCACTTGACGAAGTGGTTGTGGTTGGTTATGGTACACAGCGTAAATCGGATGTAACAGGCTCTATATCAGTAGCTAATGCCGATGATATTCTTAAAACTTCTTCATTCAACGCTTTGGCAGGTTTGAAGGGTAAGGCATCTGGTGTGAACATCTTTACAAACTCAGGACAGCCTGGTGGCGCTACCCGTGTTATGATTCGCGGTATCGGTACTATCAACTCATCATCAAATCCTTTGTATGTGGTTGACGGTGTTGTAATGGAAGATTTCCAATTCCTTAACCCTAATGACATTGAACGTATCGAGGTGTTGAAGGATGCTTCAGCTACGGCTATTTATGGTGCACGCGGTGCAAACGGTGTACTTATGATTACTACAAAACGCGGTATTTCAGGTGAAGGCGTAAAGGTGAGCTATAATGGATATGTAAGTCTTTCGCAAGCTGCCAGCAAAATGGACGTGATGAACGCGGCCGAATTTATGGAAGCTATGAAGATAAGCTACGAAAACGATCGTAAATGGTATGGAAGCACTAAAACGCTTACATTGAAAGATACAGAACTTTTCAACGCAGACGGAACGCCAAAATATGATACCGACTGGCAGGATGAGGCAACTCGTACAGCTTTGTCACACAATCATCAGCTAAGCATTCAACAAGGTGGAAAGAATTCATCTGTTGGGGCATTCCTGAACTACACAGACCAACAGGGAGTTATGTTGAATACTTTTATGAAACGTATCAACGCTAAACTTACATACGATGCTAAACCTTTAAGCTGGTTGTCTACCGGAGTAAATGTTTTGGTTAACCATACCTGGCAGAATGATACCGACGAAGGTGGCGGTGGACAGGTTGCTCGTCGTACCATGATTGAAATGCCGGCTATTTTCCCGGTAAAATATCCAAATGGCAAATGGTCTAACTCATTCTCTACATCCGATTTCAGCTTCGAAGCAATGGCTAACCCGGTACATGCTTTGGAAACAATGGAACGTATGCGTTACAGAACTCAGATTTTTGGTAATGCGGCGCTCACTTTCCACCTGTTACCTGGATTGGATCTTAGAACACAGATCGGGGTAGATGCTCACCTTCGTAAATGGAGAGAATATTCACCAACTGATTTGATTAATATTTCATCTCCTAACGGATATGCATTTATGAGTGATACTCAGCAGCTTTACTGGCAGGAAGAAACTTATCTGTCTTATAATAAGGTGTTTGGTAAGCATCGTGTAAATGCCGTAGCTGGTTTGTCATGGCAGGAAAGAACCTATAACTATATGTCGGTTTCTGCTTCAGGATTCTCTGATAACTTTTACGGATATAATAATTTAGGTGCTGCAAAGACTCCGGAACCTCCAACGTCTACGTTTAACAGATGGGCAATGAACTCTTACTTCTTAAGAGGTGCTTATACTTATAACGATCGTTATATGGCTACAGTTACTGCTCGTATGGACGGTTCTTCCAAGTTTGGTGCTAACAACAAATATGCATTCTTCCCTTCTTTAGGTTTGGGATGGTTGGCTTCCAATGAAGGTTTTATGGAAGATATGACTGCTATCGATCAGCTTAAGTTCCATGCCAGTTATGGTGTGACAGGTAACAGCGAAATTGATCCTTATAAATCATTGGCAACAATTTCTTCAGGTACAGCGTTGATTGATGGAGGACGTCAGGCAACTTCTTATGTGGCTCGTCTGGCCAACCCGGATCTTGAGTGGGAAAAAACAAATCAATTCGACTTTGGTTTTAACTTGAATCTGTTCAAGAACCGTTTGAATTTTGATGTTTCATATTACTATAAGCTTACAACCGACTTGTTGCTGGATAGCCCTGTTCCTCACAGTACTGGTTTTACCTCAATTATCGACAATATCGGTGAGGTTGAAAACTACGGTGTGGACTTTATGTTGAACAGCGTAAACGTTCAATCTAAAGATTTCTCATGGAATACAACATTGAATGTGAACTATAACCGTAATAAGATTAAACAGTTGGGTGAGAATAACGAAGATATTCTTCCTGGTCCGGGTTGGGTTTCTGGTAGCCAGACTATCTTACGCGTAGGTGAATCATTAAGCTCATTCTGGGGTTACGAACGTTTGGGAGTTTGGACAGTTGAGGAAAGAGCTGAAGCCGAAGCTGCAGGTGCAAGAGTAGGACAGGCTAAACGCTCGAAAGAAAAGAAAATCTTAGGTAAAGGTATTCCTGATTTTACAGGTAGCTTGATTAATACTTTCAACTATAAGAATTTTGACTTGACAGTCGACTTACAGTTTGTAGCTGGTGTTGATATTTTACAGCAGTTCTATCACTCGGCAGAAGACCGTTTCGGTTATACAAGCGGTTTGGCTTCCATTCTTCATGAAGGCTACAACGGTTCTAATCCGAATACCATGGTTCAGGCAATCCGTAATGCTAACTTGTCTGGTCAGAGTTCAGAACTTGACTCACATTGGGTAGCCGACGGTTCATACATCCGTGGTAACCTGATTCAGTTGGGCTATACATTTGATGCTAAAGCGTTACAGTCTTTACGTTTAGGTGCACTTCGCGTGTATGCCAGCGTAAACAATGCTTTTGTCCTTGATTCAAAAGACTTCCAGGGCTACGATCCTGAAGGTACTTCTCAAGGTTCTAATCAATGGGGACAGAATATGTTCTTCTATCAGTATCCGAAGCCAAGAACCTATACTCTTGGTGTGAATGTTACATTTTAATAACCTTCGAATCGTATGGAAATGAAAAAGATATTTTTTGGATTAATGTGTGTGGGTTTACTGAATGTGTCTACCTCTTGTAGCGACTTTCTTGAAGAAAAACCCAAAAGTGAAATGAGTACCGGACAGAACTTTTCTGCTCCTTCTCACGCTTACAATGCCGTTAACGCTTTGTACCGTAAAGGTGCTCCTGAATTTTACGGAAATGGTGGCGTTTATATGCCTTCTACTGTAACTTTAGGTGGATATTTGTCCGGTTTTTTTGATAATGAATATAAAGGACAAGAGGTTGTTGCCGACTATAGTCAGAAATTGTCTATAACATCAAAGAACATCGCCGGAACGATGGATGGCGTTTGGGATGGTTGCTATGGTGCAATTTCACGTGCAAATACGGCTATCAAGTATATTGATAAGACTCCGGATTTACAGCAATCTGAAATTACAACTTTATTAGGCGAGGCTAAATTCTTCCGTGCTTTCAACTATTTTTATTTGGTTAAATTCTTCGGCGATGTACCTTTGATTACAGAACCGTATGAATCGTCTGAAAATATGTATGTTGCACGAACCGCTTCTGCAGAAGTTTATGCGCTGATTGTAAAAGACCTGAAGGATGCTGTTGCCAGTCTTCCCAACGAAGCATTTACAAACAATAAACATCGTATTACCAAAAATACAGCCGAAACGCTTTTGGCAGATGTTTATTTAAATATGAGCGGTTTCCCACTTCAATCTAATCAATACGCTGCTGCAGCAACTGCTGCACGTAACGTAATCAATAGCGGTAAACACAAATTGATTGAGAATGGTGCTACTCCTGAAACAAGTGCTTACAATGTAATGCGTACAGAAGATAACAATATCGAGTATGTTTACACGTATGAGTCGGATGCTAGTATTTCAACGAATGCCCGTCCGCAGATTTCAATGCCTAACGTAGCTGCTACATGGGGTATTTTCAAGTATTCAATTACGAATAACGCTTATCGTCCGGTTAAACAGTATTTGAATGTGTACGACCGCGAGAAGGATTTACGTATCCAGGAGCGCCAGTTCTTCCATACTACTTATACATATGAAAAGGATGGCCAGACTATTACGAAAGTATTCCCTGAAAACGCATCTCCGGCACCTTGGTTGTGGTATGACGAATCGTCAATGCTTTCTACAGGTAAATGTGGAAAGGACCTGGCTGTTTATCGTTATGCTGAAGTATTATTGATTGCGGCAGAAGCCATTGCTCAATCGGAAGGTGTTACTGCCGAGGCTGTGAAATACCTGACTGATGTTCGTGCAAGAGCTTATACTACTACAAGCCGTTCTGCTATAGAAGCTTCTCTTACCGGTTTATCTAAAGAGGCATTTGTTCAGCAGGTATGGATTGAACGTATGCGTGAACTTCCATTGGAAATGCGTATCTGGTCTGATATTCAACGTACACGTATGTATCCTAAAACTTCGGATAGTGCACCTGGTACTGTAACCTTCGTTAATGTGGTTGGAGCAGTAAACCCATGGGGACAAACTTTCCAAACAAAGCATCTGTTATGGCCGATCTCTGATAATGAAATGCAACGTAATCCTTCGTTGGTTCAGAATCCCGGTTATGAAAATGATTAAGATTTAATAAAGAAAAGGTCCGGGTAGATAACCCGGGCCTTTTTTTATTGTTTTTTGACAGTTTCCGGGTATTATAGCCTCTGTATATTCACCTCTTTTTAGTTACTTTGTAAATTATTGCAACCAATATTAATTCTTATGATGAAGAGTAAAAATGCTTGTGCAGTGGTTCTTGCGATGGCTTTAAGCTGGATCGGGAAACCTGCAGTAGCTTCAGTGACTGAAGCCGTATTTGACCCCGTCGAGTATGTTAATCCGTTGATCGGAACGCAATCGACATTCCAATTATCTACAGGGAATACCTATCCTGCAATTGCCCGTCCCTGGGGTATGAACTTCTGGATGCCTCAGACAGGCAAAATGGGTGATGGATGGGCCTATGTTTATACCGAAAACAAGATTCGTGGCTTTAAGCAGACACATCAGCCAAGTCCATGGATCAATGATTACGGTCAGTTTGCCATCATGCCTGTGGTAGGTGCTCCTGCTTTTGATCAGGATAAACGGGCCAGTTGGTTTTCTCATAAATCGGAAGTAGCTAAACCGTACTATTACAAAGTATATTTGGCTGAACATGATGTAGTGACTGAAATTACTCCTACAGAACGTGCCGCTATGTTTCGGTTTACATTTCCACAAAGCGATAGTTCGTATGTGGTGATTGATGCTCTTGATAAGGGTTCGTATGTTAAGATTTTACCAAACGAAAATAAAATTATCGGCTATACAACCAAAAACAGTGGGGGTGTTCCTGCCAACTTTAAAAATTACTTTGTTATAACATTCGATAAACCGTTTACATACGAATATACATTTGCAGACGGTGCTTTGAAAAATGATAAAGAACAAAAATCAAACCACGTAGGTGCGGTTATTGGTTTTAAAACAAAAAAGGGTGAAGTGGTACATGCAAAAGTTGCTTCCTCATTTATCAGTTTTGATCAGGCGGATCTTAATCTTAAAGAGTTAGGAAGTAACAGCTTTGATGCCGTAGCTGCTCAGGGAAAAGCCGAGTGGAATAAAGTTTTGAGTAAAATAGAAGTAGAAGGTGGAACATTAGATCAATATCGTACCTTTTATTCTTGTATGTATCGTTCGCTTCTTTTCCCACGTAAGTTTCACGAAATTGATGCTGCCGGAAAGGTTATGCACTATAGCCCTTACAATGGCGAGGTACTGCCTGGCTATATGTATACTGATACGGGATTTTGGGATACATTCCGTTGTCTGTTCCCATTCCTTAACATGATGTTCCCCTCTGTAAATAAAGAGATGCAGGAAGGTCTGATCAATACGTATAAAGAAAGTGGATTTTTCCCCGAATGGGCGAGCCCGGGTCACCGCGGTTGTATGGTTGGAAACAACTCTGCGTCTATTTTAGTTGATGCTTACATGAAAGGGGTGAAGGTAGACGACCTGGAAACTCTTTACAGCGGACTTATCCACGGTACAGAAAATGTTCACCCAAAGGTTTCTTCAACAGGTAGACTTGGTCACGAGTATTACAACAAGCTTGGTTATGTGCCGTACGATGTGAAGATTAATGAAAATGCTGCTCGTACGTTGGAATATGCTTATAATGACTGGTGTATTTATAAATTGGCTAAAGATCTGAAACGTCCCAAAAAGGAAGTTGATTTATATGCCAAACGTGCAATGAATTATAAGAATCTCTACGACAAGGAAACCAAACTTATGCGCGGTAAAAATGCCGATGGTAAATTTATGGCTCCTTTCTCTCCTTTGAAATGGGGGGATGCATTTACCGAAGGTAACAGCTGGCATTATACATGGTCTGTATTCCATGATCCACAAGGATTGATCGACTTGATGGGTGGTAAAAAAGACTTTGTTCAGATGCTTGATTCTGTATTTGCCGTACCACCTGTTTTCGACGATAGCTATTATGGTGGGGTAATTCATGAGATCCGGGAGATGCAGATTATGAACATGGGTAACTATGCGCATGGAAATCAACCTATTCAGCATATGATTTATATGTATAACTATGCCGGAGAACCATGGAAAGCCCAGTATTGGTTGCGTGAAGTGATGAACCGAATGTATACTTGTAATCCGGATGGGTATTGTGGTGACGAAGATAACGGTCAGACTTCTGCCTGGTATGTGTTTTCTGCATTGGGATTTTATCCGGTATGTCCTGGTACGGACGAATATGTGATGGGGGCTCCATTGTTTAAAAAAGCGACTATTACTTTTGAAAATGGAAATAAAATGGTGATTAATGCTCCTGAAAACAATGCGAAGACTCGTTACATCGAATCGATGACTCTGAACGGTAAAAACTATACTAAAAATTACCTGAAACATGCTGATTTGCAAAATGGAGGAGAAATAAATATCCGTATGAGTGAAACTCCAAATAAACAAAGAGGTATTCAGACTTCAGATTTTCCATATTCATTCTCTGTAAATGAGAAAAAATAAATAGATAATGAAATTATTCAGTAGTAAGGTTATGTCAGGCATCTTTGTATGCCTGACATTCTTTTCTTTCTCCTGTTCAGTTAAGGAGAAAGCCGAGGTTAAGGATTATGTATCTTATGTGGACCCGTATATCGGATCCGGAGCGCACGGCCATGTATTTGTAGGTGCCAATGTTCCTTTTGGAGCAGTTCAGGTTGGTCCGCAGAATATTCATAAGGGCTGGGACTGGTGTTCGGGGTACCATTATTCGGATAGTGTGATTATTGGATTCTCTCATACACACTTAAGTGGGACCGGGTGTGCCGATTTAGGCGATATTTTATTGATGCCTTATACGGGAACTGTAAGAACGGCCCGTGGTGAACAAGATAATATTGAAGGGAGCTGTTCTTCTTATTACAAGCACGAGAATGAAATTGTTACACCTGGTTTTTATTCCTTGTTGATGGATAATGGAGTGAAAGCAGAGCTTACCGCAACCGAACGTGTGGCCATGCATCGCTATACTTTTCCTAACGAAGAAGCACATATTCTTATTAATCTGAAGGAAGGAAATGGTGACAATGCGTATGATACTTACCTGAAGCAGTTGGATGAATTTACAATCGAAGGATATCGTTTTTCCAAAGGATGGAGTCCGCAACACAAGGTTTTCTTTACCTTAAAGTGTGACCAGCCGATGAAGGTTTTGCAATTGTTCAACGATGACGAACCTGCGGCTGAGGGCACTTTGACCGGTCCTGCTGTAAAGGGCGTGATTTCATTCGAAAAGAATCCGGAATCTGTATTGCTTAAGGTTGCCATTTCTTCAGTTAGTTGTGCCAATGCTAAAGCAAATATGGAATCAGAATTGGCTCACTGGGATTTCGATCAGGTAAAACTAAATGCCAAAACAGTTTGGAACGAAGCGTTGTCTTGTATCGATGTCGATACAAAAGACGAACGTGCGAAGAAAATATTTTATACCTCTTTGTATCATACATTTATTGCTCCAACTTTATACAGTGACGTGAATGGAGATTTCCGCGGACATAATGATTCTGTTTATACCAATGTTAGCTGGAAGAATTATTCTACTTTCTCACTTTGGGATACATATCGTACGTTGAATCCATTATTTACAGTTATCAAGCCTGATATGGTAGGGGATATGATTAATTCATATCTTGGTATTTATGATCAACAGGGTAAACTTCCTATCTGGCCTTTGGTTGGAGGTGAAACGGAGTGTATGCCTGGTTACAGTGCAATTCCGGTTATTGCCGATGCTTATTTGAAAGGATTATCCGGCTTTGATGCAGAGAGGGCGATGAATGCCATGCTTGTGTCTTCTACATACCCCAAGCAGAAAGGAGTTCCTTATGTAATGGAACTAGGCTATATTCCCTGCGATAAGTTACATGAAGCAACTTCGGTGGCTATGGAATATGCTGTGGGAGACTGGGGTATTGCACAGATGGCCAAAAAGATGGGTAAGGATTCTGTATACAACGAATATCTGAAAAGAGGAAAATACTATACACAATACTTTGATAAGGATATAAATTACATCCGTCCGAAAAATTCTGCCGGGAAATGGACTGCTCCTTATGATCCTTTTTTGTCTGTTCATGGAACAGGTGATTTTTGTGAGGGTACCGGCTGGCAGTATACTTTTTTTGTTCCGCAACACCCTGAAGGTCTCATTGAGTTGTTTGGCGGCGACGAACCTTTTATATCCAAATTAGACTCTCTGTTTGTTGCAGAAGGCGATATGGGTGAAGGCTATTCGGCCGATATAACCGGACTGATTGGTCAGTATGCTCATGGAAATGAGCCTAGTCACCATGTCGCATATTTATATCCGTATGCCGGCGAGCAGTGGAAAACAGCTAAAATGGTTAGATATATTCAAAATGAATTCTATACGGATGCTCCGGATGGTATTATAGGAAACGAAGATTGCGGACAGATGTCGGCCTGGCATATCATGTCGGCATTAGGATTCTATCAGGTAAATCCTTCTAATGGTGTATTTGTATTTGGTAGTCCGTTGTTCGACAAAGCCTCGGTTACATTACCCGGTGGAAAACGTTTCGAAGTGGTAACTGAAAACAATTCGAAGGAAAATATCTATATTCAATCGGTAACGTTGAACGGCAAACCATATGAAAAATCCTATATTCTTTATCAGGATATAATGAATGGTGGTACACTCAAATTTGTAATGGGTAACCAGCCTAACAAAGAATTTGGTAAAGATGTAGCAAACCGTCCGGTTACAGCTATCTAATTTTATTTAACTCAAACGCATAACAGTATGAATAGTAATTTCGTAAAAAAAGGTTGGAATTTGCTGCTGGCAACGATACTGCTAACGGGATGTCAGACTAACGGAATTGGTAATTACTCGGAAGAGTTATCCAAAGAGCCGGTCGACTTTGTAAATCCCTATATGGGAAATATAAGTCACCTGCTGGTGCCTACCTATCCAACGGTACATTTACCTAACAGTATGTTACGTGTGTACCCGGAACGGGGTGATTTTACAGGCGACCGTTTATATGGCTTACCTCTTATCGTTACCAGTCACCGGGGTAATTCTGCATTTAACCTGAGTCCTTTTCAAGGGAATCCGGAAGAAATGAAACAGGTTATCAGCTATAGTTACGATCAGGAAAAGATTGATCCTTATCGTTATCGTGTATTCTTGGATGAAGTGAACATGGATGTGGATTTTGCTCCGTCATTTCAATCTGCCTTGTATTCAATCACTTTTGGAAACAAAGCTCCAAATTACCTTATCTTCAATACGCGTAATGGAGAGTTGATTGCAGAGGGTAACAGTGTGAGTGGTTTTCAATACGTAGATCAGAAGACGAGGATTTACATATATGCTGAAACAAACCGTTTCCCGGAAAAGACAGGCACGCTTATAGCTGATAGTTTAACGTTCGGTCAGACAAAGGCTGTTGGACGTAATGCTGCTTTAGTATTGGCTTACGGTGAAAAAGAGCAAAATATAGGTCTTCGATATGGTATTTCATTTATAAGTACTGAGCAGGCTAAAAAGAACCTTCAAAGAGAAATTACTGCTTACGATGTAGATGTGGTAGCTAAAGCTGGTCGCAATGAATGGAACAAATCATTGAGCAAGATCAAAGTGTCCGGCGGAACAGACGATGAAAAAACGATTTTTTATACGTCTTTGTATCGTACCTATGAACGAATGATTTGCATTTCAGAAGATGGAAAGTATTACAGTGCTACAGATGGTCAGATTCATGAGGATGGAGGGATGCCTTTCTATACTGATGATTGGATTTGGGATACATACCGGGCCACACATCCATTACGTGTGCTGATTGAACCTCAGAAAGAACTGGCTATGGTGTCCTCTTATATACGGATGGCACAGCAGTCTCCCGAAGGATGGATGCCTACTTTTCCTGAAGTAACCGGCGATAGTCACCGTATGAATGGTAACCATGCGGTTGCCGTAATTTGGGATGCATATTGTAAAGGTCTGACCGGTTTTGATTTATTAGCTGCTTATGAGGCATGCAAGAGCGCTATAATGGAGGAGACACTTGCTCCATGGGTTCGTGCTAAAGCGAGTGAATTGGATGATTTCTATAAAAAGGAGGGATATTTTCCTGCTTTGCATCCGGGTGAGCCTGAGACTAGCAAATCTGTACATCCTTTTGAAAATCGCCAGGTTATTGCTGTTACCCTGGGTGCAAGCTACGACGACTGGTGTCTGTCACAAATTGCCAAAGCATTAGGAAAGACGGACGATTACAATTATTTTCTGAAAAGATCTTATAACTATCGGAATGTGTTTAATAAAGAAACATCCTTTTTCCATCCTAAAGATAAAAATGGGAAGTTTATTATGCCTTTCGATTATGTATTTTCGGGCGGTCAGGGAGCACGCGCGTATTATGGCGAAAATAATGCGTGGGTATATCGTTGGGATGTACAGCATAATGTTGGCGACTTGGTAACTTTGATGGGGGGACAAGAGAATTTCGTTCAGAATCTGGATCAGATGTTTAATGAACCTCTTGGCAAAAGTAAATTTGAGTTTTACCGTGTTTTGCCTGATCATACCGGAAATGTAGGTCAATTCTCTATGGCTAATGAACCTAGTCTTCATATTCCTTATCTGTATAACTATGCCGGACAGCCTTGGAAAACTCAAAAGCGAATCCGTAAATTGATTCAGGAATGGTTCCGGAACGACCTGATGGGAGTGCCAGGAGATGAAGATGGTGGTGGTATGTCGGCATTTGTAGCCTTTTCGCAGATGGGATTCTATCCAGTTACCCCGGGTTCTCCTACCTATAATATTGGAAGTCCGGTTTTCACGAATGTAATTTTGGATTTAGGTAATGGGCATACTTTCGAGATAAAGGCGGAAAATTGTTCGGATGATAATAAGTATATTCAGTCGGCCATGCTGAATGGGAAACCATTAAATCAACCTTGGTTCAATCATAAAGATATTGCCAATGGTGGTGTATTGGAATTAAAAATGGGAGATAAAGCAAATAAAGAATGGGGTGCTAAATTACCACCTCCTTCTGCCGAAAAGATAAACTAACATTTATATTTCTTTCATTTTATGAGGGTGTGTCAAAACAAAGTAATTGGCACATCCTCTTTCTTTTTTGTTTCGTTTTTCAAAAAAGCTTCAAGCCGCCCATTTTGGATTGATTTTTCTTTCGATTCGATTTTGATCGCTTATCAC
>NZ_JBFWMI010000059.1:0-22086 GCF_050251695.1 Macellibacteroides sp. | reverse complement strand
TGCTTGAGTCGCAATCAAGTGTCAAGCGGCTTAAACCGCAATGGGAAACTTGCATGCCTGTAAAACCCAACAACAGCTCGTGAAGCGAACGGGCGCCCCTTTCACCCAAACCTGTCAAATGGCGGCGGATGGTGTCCTGGTCAATGTTTTTGGGCAACTTCAACAAGCGAGAAACCAAGGCGTCAAAGGTGAAATTTTCAATCCGCTTCAAACGGTGAACACCGCACAACGATGCCAACAGGATACTTGAGAGTATTTGAGCTGTACTGAAACGGCTTGCATTGTGCCGGGTGGTTGGAAAAAGATGTTCCAGCCGGCGATAAATGCCACAATGGTTGATAAAATCTGAGGTTACGCTTAACCCTGAATATGACGTTAATTGTTCTGAACTGAACTCTTTCTTTACTGAACCGGCAGTAAATGAGATTTTTTTACTATTTTTGTATTGCATGTGTCGGGTGAGTGTTATTTTTTATTTAACACCTTAAAGATAAATACTTTATCTGACACATGTAACTTTTATTTGAGACTTTTAGGTATTAAGTAAAAAGTATTATCTTTGCCAATGAAATAATTGAAGCAATGGCTAAGCATCCTGCGGTTTTTTTAGACAGAGACGGAACATTGATTGATGATGTAGGTTATATTAAACATTCATCTGAAGTAAGCTTTTATTCGTTTACTTTTGAAGCATTATCATTATTACTGGAGCATTTTTTATTGTTCATTATTACTAACCAATCAGGTATAGCCAAAGGAATTACCACAGAAAAGGAGGTTTCAGAGGTAAACAAACACATCATAAAAAAATTGAAAGAGCAGGATATAGTTATTTCTGATACTTTTTGTTGTCCGCATAATACAGAGGATAATTGTGAATGTAAGAAACCCAGAACGTATTTTATTGACAAGGCTAACCTATTGTACAATATTGATTTAAGTCGTTCTTTTATTATTGGCGACCATCCTTCAGACATTCAGTGTGGATTAAATGCCGGAATTACACCAATTTATTTGTTAACCGGTCATGGTAAAAAACATCAGAATGAAATAAACAAAGGGACTGTTATTTGTTCTAATCTTTTAGAAGCTTCAAAGCATATAATTTTAAAAAATAATCAGATATGAGTAATTTATTGACTGTTTTAAATGGGAAAAATATTATTGTTCCTGAAAACATTGCTAAGTTGTTAACTGAATGCAAGAGTTTTAAAGTGTTCAATACATCCGAAGAATTGGCAGATGCAGCCACCAACGGCAAAGAAAATGTACAATATGAAGTGCAATACGATGTACCAGGGAAAGGAAATTATACAGAGGCAATTGTACAGCGTGTTAAAAATGGAATTTCGGCTAATTATACCGAAGCATACATGCGCCGTAGAGACCCTGATACCATGGTTATTGCCGACAATAATCCAACAGATAAAAAGCGTTTTATTGATAAATACGGGTATGAATTTTCAGGTCTGCAAACCGAAACTTTCGATTGGCTGAAAAAACAAGACCTTGCGGTTTTCTTCTATTTTGCCGGAAGAGAAAATATTGGCTCTTTAGGTATTGCTATTGCTCCTGCCAATGCAGCATTCTTTGCATTGGGTTTGTCGATGTTGCAGGAAATGGTTGCGGTTGACGAATTAAAGATAGGTGCAAAACTGAAATCTGTAATATTTGTGGCTCCCATATTCAGGCATACCCATTTTAATGGGAAACAGGTGGTTGTCCATAACCGCACCGAATCAATTCACGAGCTATATTCCTATAATTTATATCCGGGGCCGAGTGCAAAAAAAGGTCTTTACGGTGTTATGCTGAACCATGCCGAAAAAGAAGACTGGATAATTGCCCATTGTTCGGCAGTTCAATCAATAAGCCCCTACGACAATTTAACCACATTCATGCACGAAGGTGCCAGTGGTGGAGGAAAAAGTGAAATGCACCAGCATATTCTGCGGGAATCTGACGGACGGGTACTATTAGGCCGTAATCTGGTAACCTCAGAAGATAGGTTTATTACAATTCCCCGTTTTTGTTCGTTCAACGCTGTGGCCGATGATATGGCTTTTTGTCATCCTTCGGTACAGAAAAAAGATGGAAAACTCCGTATTATAGATGCCGAAAACGCCTGGTTTGTTCGTGTCGATAGTGTTAAACAATATGGTGATGACCCAACTTTGGAAAAAACAACGATTAATCCTTCTTCTCCGCTATTGTTTTTAAATATTGAAACTACTCCCGGGTCAACTGCTCTGATTTGGGATCATATACAGGATGAACCCGGAAAATCGTGCCCCAATCCAAGGGTTATTATACCCCGAAAAACGGTACCAAATGTTGTCAACAGACCTGTTTCGGTCGACATCAGGAGTTTCGGGATACGCACTCCTGTTTGCTCAAAAGAAAACCCTTCATACGGAATTATCGGGTTGTTTCATGTTTTACCCCCGGCATTGGCATGGTTGTGGCGTTTAGTTGCGCCACGGGGTCACAATAACCCAAGTATTGTGAGTTCGGGCGGTATGGAAAGCGAAGGTATTGGTTCTTATTGGCCTTTCGCTACCGGGAAACGAGTACCTCAAGCCAATATGATGCTCAAACAAATCATTGATACGCCCCGTACAACTTTCACCCTGGTTCCCAATCAAAACATTGGAGTTTGGCAGGTTGGTTTCAAACCGCAGCTTCTCATGCGTGAGTACCTGACACGAAGAGGTGCTGCCCAACTGAAGACCGATCAATATCAGGCCGCCCGCTGCCCGCTGTTAGGTTATGAGTTAAATTACCTTACCCTGGAAGGTTCAAAAATTCCTTCGCGATTTTTGAAAGTGTACAATCAACCTGAAGTTGGTTTCGAGGGTTACGATGCCGGCGCCGAAATGCTTCGTGATTTTTTCAGAACAGAATTACAAAAATACTTAAAGGAAGACTTATTACATACAGGCAAACGAATAATTGATGCTTGTTTGTCAAATGCAAGCATTGAGGAATACAATGAGATTATCCCAATGAGCTACCAATATGAGTATTCATTTAATAAAATAGAAGACTATGAGCAAAGTGGTGATAATAATGGGTTCTAAAGCCGACATTGAGTGGGCTAAGCAAATAAGCAACGTGCTGGAAAGTTTTGATATAAAAACAGTATCCAGAATAGCTTCGGCCCATAAAGTGCCATTAAAATGTTATAATCTGATAAAGGAATATGAAAAGGAAAATGTTGTTTTTATAACCATAGCCGGCATGAGTAATGCGTTAAGCGGCTTTACCGATGCTCAAACGTACTGTCCCGTTATCGCCTGTCCGCCCTATAGCGATAAATTTGGTGGAGCCGATTTGTATTCAAGTATCCGTATGCCATCGGGAGTTGCTCCTATGACCGTTTTAAGTCCCGAAAATGCAGCTCTGGCAGCTGCAAAAATACTGGGCATATCTAACCATGAAATTCAAAAACAAATTATTGATTTTCAGGACAAAAAGAGAAAAGAGTTGGAAGAAGCCGATAATAATCTGGTCAATGAAAAATAACAGCATTAGCCAGGCGGCTCAAATTATCAAAGATGGCGGGCTGGTGGCTTTTCCGACTGAAACAGTATATGGGTTAGGTGCAAATGCACTTAACCCTTTTGCTGTTGCTAAAATATTTGAATTAAAAGAGCGACCATCATTCGATCCATTGATTGTGCACATTGCTTCGTTCGAGGACCTTCACATTTTATCAACAGGTATATGTGAAAATGTAATGCGTTTAGCAAAGCATTTTTGGCCGGGACCTTTGACCATTGTGTTACCCAAATCATCGATTGTTCCGGATATTGTTACTTCCGGGCTCGACACAGTAGGCATTCGCATGCCCAATAATTCCATTGCCCTTGAATTAATAAAACAGTCGAATTGTCCGATAGCCGCACCAAGTGCAAATAAGTTCGGACAGCTTAGTCCGGTAAATGCACATCATGTAAAAAAACAATTACCCAATGTCGATTATGTGTTGGATGGAGGCAATACATCTGTGGGAATAGAATCAACAATTGTTTCGATTGAAGGCGATACCTGTCGCTTATTACGTCCGGGCTTTATTACATTGGAAGATATTGAAAATGCTCTTCCGGATATTTTTATTTTCAACAGTACCAGGCCTGAAAAATTAGTTTCTCCGGGCTTGCTGAAAAGCCACTATTCACCCAAAAAACCTCTTTATATTTTAAATGAGCCATTAAGGTAAGAAGTAATATCCCTATCTTTGCCGCTCATTTTAAAATTAGAATTATGAGTGAAATTTCCAACTGTCCGAAGTGCAACATGGACAACACCTATTTTGATGGCACAACCAATGTTTGTCCGGATTGTAGTTATGAATGGTCTGAAAATGATGTGCAGGAACACGTTGAAGTTGCAAAAGACAGCAACGGCGCCCTTTTGGAGGATGGCGACTCGGTTACGGTTATCAAAGATTTAAAAGTAAAAGGTTCGTCCATGGTTATCAAGCGTGGAACCAAAGTGAAAAGCATACGACTTACAGAAAATCCGGAAGAAGTAGATTGCAAGATCGACGGAAGCAGCATTGTCCTTAAGACTTGCTTTCTAAAAAAATGATGCATCACAATCCAAATAAAAGCCCCGGGGTGTACTAAATACACTTTGGGGCTTCATTATTTTGAGAACAATGACTCTATCATATGCCTTAATGCTGCTCCGGGAGAGTAGAGTAACATCCGGGGACCGGCATAACGCATCACCTGTTTCATCTTTTCGCGCATTTGCGGCTTGTAACAATGTACCGTACACTGTTTACAAGCCGTTTTATTTTCGCCGAATGGGCATCTGTCCAACCGGGCAAAGGCATATTCCATCAAGGCTTTGCATGAATCGCAAAGCTCTTGGTTCTTTTCCTTTTTTCGGCAATACAGCCGTATCATCAGCTCGGCTGTCCTCTTTTCTCTTTCTATTTGGGGAGAAGACATTTTATTTATTCCGGTCCAGATTCATTACCTTAAGTACAAATATACTGCTGGGCACTTCGAAGGCATCCTTTATACATTGGGTTACAGCCGACATGGTTTGGTCGAATTCTCCAAAAATATGGGTGGACATGCTGTTCGGTTTTACAGTAATAGCCGGATTAGCTTCCAATGCTGCAATAAATTTCTTGATGGTAGGTTTATAATCTTCCAAAAGTGGGTAATAGCTTATTTCAATTGATACTTTCATATTCGTTTCTATTTTGCTTGGTTGTTGAAATCCAAAATTACAAAAACATTCGCTTTAACCGGACGTTTTTTATTATTTTAATAATGATTCCGAATATCGCGGCTAGCGGAAAGCTAACCTCAACCTCTCTATCAACTAATACGTATCCTTAGGGATTCTAATTTTTTGAGTACGAACAACTATTCGTTTGACAATTGTGTACTTTGCGTTTGTCATATGTTCAACGCAAGGTATACAATTGTTGACTTTGCGTTGAACAGCTGTCAAACGAATAGTTGCCTTAAGTATTTGAAATAGTTTATATACGTGTTACAGATACTTCATCGTTAGAAGCGGACTAATTATAAGTAGGATGAGAATATTATGATGTTTATAAACAGATTTTACAGCCCCTGCAATATCTGAGTTTTCTTTCCAACTCCTGTAATTAGAACCTTTTGCTGAGCTCTGGTAATTGCCACATAAAGCAAAGAACGAAGCGTAAGCAAATAGTTTTTTGGGGCATAGTTCGGTCATTCACTGATGAACAAAGGGTGTAAATGAAGGCTTTATCTCTGTATTCCACGAACTTGTAAAAAGCATTGTATACCGACGCGTCTTTAAAGCGGAAAGTTGCCTTAATGTATTCGATGGCAGACTGCATCACTACGTATGCCTGTTATAGCGGTAGCATTAGATTTTAATTTTAAGAATGAAACTTATGCGATTGTTTCCAATTGTTCTATCCAGGAATTAAATCGCAAACATTTTAGTCTGATTGTGTCCAGACCTGTATCTGATGCTAAACAAGCACCAAAAACGACCTTCGAATACCCCGGTATTAATCTCTCCAACCGCTTCGAAGGGGCCGTAGCAGAACCATTATTTATATCTTCAGGATTTGGAAATGCGTTTATTATCCCTTCAATTTCAGACAATTTAGCTTCTGCAGGTTCGAAATTGCTGGTAAATACATCCATTTTACAAAACAACAACCCCTCGAATTCGTGCAACTGGATATAGGGTATAAAACGTTTACGCAATTCCGCTGGCAGATCGCTACGCATTGCCTCTTCAAGAAAACCGATTCGATCACTTTTATCTGTGATGCTTTTTGCTTCCTGCCAGCCAGGATAGTTGTAAGAGTCCTTTACTCCGTAGTAATCAAAAAAGGTAGTAACATACGCTGTTTCATCCTGTTTGAGGTGCATCTCTATCTGTTTTTTCAATGTATTCCAGGCAACAATTCCACCGTGGCTGGATTTAATGGTAGGTGTTTCGATATATATATCTTTTGCGGAAAAGTAAGGATACAACACATCTTTACAAAATTCCTGTTCGGTAGGCCCTTCATTTATGATAATAATCCGCTTCATTTTGGTTGCCCCCCTTTGATAATATTTTGTTTCCACAGATCGCCCAGCGTATACTCATCCAGCCACATAGAAAGTTCCGTGTCCGACAAACGCCTTAAGGTAGTTTCGCCATTAACCTGATTAACGGTAATAACATCCTGGGGTTCGAACAGACTCACCAGATCGGTACTTTGCGTTGCAATAATAACCTGTGTACCTTTGGCTGCCACCGATTTTATCATCCCGGCCAGTTTTTGAATAGCAAAAGGATGGAGCCCTAGCTCTGGTTCATCAATAATTATAGAGCCAGGTAAAGTTGGTTGCATAAAAAGGGTAGTCAGGGCAATAAATCGCAACGTCCCATCCGACAAGTCCGAAGGACCGTAAACAGTCGAACTGTATTTATCTTTCCATTGCAACCGTATGGTTGGGGATGCACCGGGATGGAAATAAAAGTCCGAAAAATAGGGAGCGATACTCTGAATCATTTTCAAAATACGCTTATAAACGATGGGATGATTGTTTTGGACATTCCACAAAAAAGCGGCCAGATTATCTCCTTTCTCATAAAGGTAATACACATCGTTCTGAATGTTACTGTCTTTGGCAAAAGGGGAGTTCTTCCCGGTATCGTGAAAATGATATTTCTTAATATCCGTGAGATATTTTTTAATAAAGTCGCCCCTTTCCAAATCAGTGTGGTATTTAATCTGTGCCTCACTCTTTAAGGCATTAATCTCTACTTTGCGCCCGTTAAACTCTAACTGCTCATTTAGAAATACAAAATTATCGTCTCCTTTTTTTACTGTAAAAGAATAAGTGTCTTGATCAAAGTAGATGTTTGCATTTATGTTTTCTGTCACCTTACTCCCTTTGTGCAGAATCTTGTCCATTCCTCCATTAAGTGCCACAAATTCGTTCAGATTCTGCTCATAAAGGCGATTCAGAAACTCAAAGAAGGACAGAAAATTACTTTTTCCTGACCCGTTGGATCCAATCAGTACATTGATTTTGTTCAAATTGATATCCAGTTCTTTGAAAGATTTATACCCTTTTATACAAATTCTATCCATACTCTATTATTCTTTACTACAAATATATACGAAATTCACGATTATCCGGCTTTTATTTAAGTCAAATAGCTAATAAACGCTATTTATAAGCTATTTGACTTAAATTTCCGAAATGAAACGTTTTTCGAAATGCGCCCGTGCCTGTTTGTAATCTTCCACACGGTCGCATTATCTCCAGCAATAATAACTCTTTTTGAAATTCGTTTAAGCATGGCCAAAAGATTGGGTATTGCCATCATACTACATTCATCAATTATGATATTGTCGAATTGACAATTTCCCAGATTATTGTCTAAAATAGCTCTCGATGATGTAGAAAAAACAACGTATGCATTATGAATATGCTTCCTTAATTCTTCCATAATCTTTATTTCATTTTCATTGATTTGAGATATCACTTTTGCTTTTTCATTTTCATCGTTCAAGTCCTCATATTTCTTTCTTAATTTTATGAGCTTATTCAACTTCTCTCTTAAAAAAATCAGGTATAAATTCTCTTCAGGAAAAATTAAATCATTTTCTCTCAGTTTATCATCGCTTACATGGCCAATCCGAATACATTCGCCCCTTTTGAGTGTATAATTGCTATTTATCTTTTTGTAATATTCAACCCTTTCAAGATATTTATGAGTAAGACTATTAACCGCAACATTTGCAATTGAACAAACAAGTGTTCGTTCTTTTGCCAAAGATAAGTTAAGTATTAATGTGGCCAGCAAATGAGATTTGCCAGTACCTGGAGGACCCCAAATATAAGTTGTTGAATAATTTAGGGCATGCATCAAAACTTCGCACTGATTCTTATCAAGATCAAGAGTTATCAATTCATTTTTAAATTCTGTTTTATGAATGGTATTTATTCTATCAATTAAAGATGAGATATTCATATCGTTTAGTATATCCTTTAGTTTGTGCAGAATAAAAGATACGTCTTGCTTTAATTTAACATCCTTGCTTAATAGAGGATTAGCGCATTCGAATGTTACTTTTTCAAAAAGTTGATTATATTCTAATATAGTGACATTTTTTCTATAAGTACCATCAACACAAATAACACGAACACCTTCGGGTAGTTGGATTGTTTCATCATCGTCTTTTTCAATTTTTGCAATGTAAATATAAGGAGATTGATGAACTAGTTTTACATCTTTAAGTGTTATATATTTATTATTTTTAGATTTCTTTGCTTCATTTATTTCATCTTCTAACGATTTGTGAAATAACGAAATATCTAACTTCTGACTTTGATGTGTTTGTAAATCATTTTTTACATTGGTGAATATCTCAGGATGACCACGTTTAAGAGCTTCTAAATTGGGTTTACAAAGCATACCTTTCGTTTTGAAAAACTCTTTTTTGTATACTGTAAGCATTGTTTTAATGATATCCTTATATTTACTGTGTCCGAATATGAGGTTTGCCAATTGAACTGAATTATAAAATTCAGTTTCTTTTTTTGTCTCAATTAGTTTCCGAATAGTATAGAATAGTAACCACTTAGGGTTATTAATGTAGATTTTATCACGATTAATATAGGTAAATTGTTCTGTGTTTTCTGGTGTCATTTCTTAAAATTATATTACTACAAAAGGATTGATTAATGTATTAAATTCAATTGATATTTATGCCTTGGTGTCTGTTCCATTTTTATTCACCACCCGATACACATTGCCTCTTGAAGTGTGTTTTCGGGGGATTTTGTTTTTTTGTAGCAGGCGACCGAAGGTAATCATGCTGGTGTTGCTTAGTTTTACTTTACTTCGCATTTGAATGTATTGGAGTATTTCGATGGCAGGCAGGTATTCGCCCTCTTCGTTGTCAGTGGCCGCGCGGAAGTATTGGTGGAAAAGTTGTTCTTCCAGCGGTAGTTGCTGGAATTGAGCGTTGTTTATGGTGGTGTCTGTTTCTTCTTCCTTTGTGAACCAGTACCGTTCGCCATTACGCAGGGCGGCTATGGCCTGGGCGTAGAGTTGCGGATGTTCAACGGGGTGGCTGTAGTTTATATTTCCTTTTATTTCAATGCAGATATATCTGCGACTACCAGTTGGATCGTTCAGCAAATCGAAGTTATTGCATGTGGCAATAAAGGAGGCATACCGTTGCAGTAAACCCGTACTTCGTTTATAAGGCTGACGGGTATTTAGGACCGGTTTCTGCAACAGGTGCTTCAGAAAACTCTGGCTGGAGCTTTTAATGGAGTCGTACTCGTCTATGTTGATCAAAACAAAGCGATTGAGAGCCAGCTCTGCGTTGCGTTTGTTACTCAGGTCGATGCTATCGGAATAATAGGCTTTCAATTCCGGAGGCAGTAAATTGCGGCACCAGGTAGATTTGCCACATCCCTGATCGCCCACCAGCAAAGGAAGGGTGCTATTGGCATGCAACTGATCCATCTGTTTCCAGTGGGCAACCATGCTGAGGAACCAAATGTAGAAAAGGTCGCGCCAACGGGGATTTGTACAGGTAATGGTATCTGCCAACGTGCGGATCCGATCTTTGCCGTCCCATTCAGGCAGATGATCCAGGTAATCATCGACGGGATTATAAAGCGGTATTTTATTTGAATATACATACCTTTTCACATCGCGGTCCCACACCTCAATCTCTTCCTGATGTGCCATGATTCCTATACCGTTCAGCTCCTCTTCCGTCACAGTTTTGAAGTCAAAATAAAAAGAACTGCGTTCGCGGTACTCCACCTCATCTAATATTATATTTCGACGGAATTCGAAACGCCTTCTCATGAACTCATCCAATTGCACTATTAGTGAACTTACTCTGTGGATGCAGGGTTTTGAACCAAAATTCTTGCCTAATTCGTAAGTATTATTTATTGTGGCCCTTAGTTCCATATCGTATGGTTTAAAGTAAGTATGTGCCGGCACCCATTTTATAACATCTTCTTCGGGTATGCCCGATCGGAAACAATTTTCGGCTAACCTGATCAAGAAAGGCTTTGGATCGTTATCCTTCGTTGGTCCACCGGTACTTTTGAGCGCCTCTTTAAAAGAACTTTCGAATAAAAGGGAAATGATGCGGCTTCGCTCCATCCCCGGCATCATGCGGAGCATAGGTTCAGTTTCCTTTTGAACGGCTTCTCGGTAAGTAAGTTCTGCAGGCATATGCAGCGGTTGATTTATCTTAATAGATACGGCTTCGGGATTAAAATAGAGTTGCGGATCGTAAGAGAATCGGCATCCCCTTTCCAGATCGGGACGTTTAAACTCTACTTGCTTTTGCAGCTGTTCCATATAGTAACTTGCAGCACGTCGGTAAGCATGTGCATGGAATTTCTCTGCAAGGTTACGGCATTGAGGCGTTGAAGCATCTGGAAGTCTGAAAGAGCAGATAATTTTTACACTTTTGCCTCCTGAACCGATAAATGCACACATGGTTTGTAGGGATTCAGCGGCTAGATCGCGGATGCGTTCTGCTTCTTTACTATTTATAAGTCTGTTTACTTCTACCAGTACCAATCCATTGTATCCAGCAAACTGAAGGTTCCCATTTTGTTTGCGGAATGTTGTCGAGAAAACAATAATCGGCAACTTGTCGGCACCGTTACACCTTTCTCTGCCTGAACTTTGTTGTATTTCACTACGAAGGTTGCTCACAGGAGTACCCTTCCCTTCAATTCTCATTGATTCGATAAGCTCAAATAATTCAACACTCTTTTGGGATAATCTATCACTACTGAACCGGGTTATTTTCATGCTAATTAAATTCTTAAGTTAAAAAAAGGTTAAAGATAACTCTTTAATATCAATTATTAACTATTTAGGTGCATCAATTTGAAATTTAGCAGAAATAAAATGGATACTTTTTTGTCTTTTTGTTAAAAGTGAAAGATAATTACGACAAAGTGAAAGATAAAAAGGAGCATCATTCACTAATCACTCTTCTATATATCAACACATTAATACATAATATGAAGAATGAAAGATCATTTAAGAAAAACATTTACTTATGTCTTAGCACTTGCTTTCAAATAAAAATCTTATCTCAGAGTGGAGCATTGATAACTCATTAGACTCTTAACCCAAAGATCTCAATTTCGGGTGTTGCCTCTTCCACTCCACTTATTTCCAAAACCCTGCTTTTGCAGGTTATTCGGGATCCGGGTTGATCCAAAATAAGAAATGCGATTGTGCATAAAAAGAAAAAAGGTCTTGATAATTTACATTATCAAGACCTTTCCGTTGGCGGTCCGGACGGATTTTGAACTAAATCTGTCAGTCCGCTATTATTCAGTGAATTAATATTTCAAAGATACTTATGGGGTACAAATTAGGTTAGCTTTGTTTTCTGCTCTTATTTCTGGCAGTTTTGGCTGCTATTGACACTAATATGTCTGCATAAAACTCAGGTTCAAAGTTACACATTCTTTTTAAATATAAAAGCATATTGATTATTAATATCTTAATGTTAGTGCAAGGTGCAAGTTTATCTATATATAGATACTTGCACCTTGCACTAAAAATTGACTTGTCCTGAAATTTTTTCAGGACAGAAATGTACGTTTATATCCAGAGCACAAAAAGAATCATGTTGGGAATTGATAAAAACAAGTTATATGATTCAGGTATTCTAAAAGATGATTAATGAAATATTGAGAACATCAAAAATAAAATCACAGTAAAACTCATAATTTAAAGGAAAAATCGTAATTTAGTAGCGAAAAGTGGGAAGTGAATGTCTGAAAATGTAGAAATATTATTACAAGCAAGGGATATAAAATCCACAGCTATGCGTATGCTCATTTTAAAGCATATGCTTGGTTTTTCGCGTGCGTTCAAATTATCAGACTTGGAAGCTGTGATGGAAACGGTTGATAAATCTACTATCTTTCGGACTATTACTCTGTTTCACGAAAAACAACTTATTCATAGCATTGACGATGGTTCAGGTGCTATAAAATATTCTGTATGTAGCAGTAATTGTAATTGCAGTATCGGTGACACACATGCTCATTTCTATTGTTTACATTGCTACAAAACTTTCTGTTTGGACAAAGTTGCCGTTCCCGATTTAAAAATACCCGATAACTTGGTTCCTATAAGTATTAATCTCGTTATTAAAGGATTTTGCGAAGAATGTAAAAAGTTTGCAACTTAGTTGCAAGATATTATCTTTATCTTTGCTGCATGAAGATATTCGCAACCATATTAGCATTATACATTTTCTCTCTTTCGATCAATGCATTTGACGGGATTGAATGTGTATGTGAAAAGTACGAGGTTACAGCGAGTATAGACGGAAATCAACAAAGTGGTGATGTCACATGCGCCAACTGTTGTTCTCCTTTTCATTTATGCCATACTTGTTCAGGCTTCATTTTATCTTCAACGGGGCTTATTATAAAACCCGTTATGAGCAATGAGTCTTCAACCCCAGTTTCCCATACTCAACATTTTATACCCGTATTCTACGGGAATATTTGGCAACCGCCTAAAATCGGTTAATTAAACACCTTTTTTAAAGGATAAACTTTACGCTGAACACTTTTATAGTTGTTTGGCGGAGTAGTATATGTGTTCACTAAAGTTGTCAATAATTAAACCGAATGATAAAATGTTCGATAAAATCATTAAATATTCAATAGAGCATAAGCTTGTAATTGGTGTACTAACACTGGCACTGATTATTTGGGGAGCCATATCCGTGGTGCGATTACCTGTGGATGCCACACCCGATATTACCAACAATCAAGTACAAATCATCACGCAGGCTCCTACTTTGGGTGCGCAGGAAATTGAGCAGTTCATTACTACACCTATTGAACTGGCTATGGCTAATATCCCTGATGTGATTGAAAAAAGGAGTATAAGCCGTAGCGGTATATCAGTTATTACTATCGTATTTAAAGACGATGCTGATATATACTGGGCACGGCAACAGATAAGCCAACAATTAAAAGAAGCAGAATCACAAATTCCGCAAGGATTAGGTGAGCCGACTTTAGCCCCCATTTCCACAGGGTTGGGTGAAATATATCATTATGTTATACACACCAAAGAAGGCTATGAAGGTAAATATACCAGTACCGATTTACGTACTATACAGGACTGGATTGTAAAACGCCAACTGGCTGGAACTGAAGGATTAGCAGAAGTTAGCGGTTGGGGAGGTTATGTCAAACAATACGAGATAGCATTAGATAATGACAAATTGGCTTCGATGAATGTTAGTATCGCCGAAATTTACGAAGCTTTGGAGAAAAACAATGAAAACACAGGTGGTAGCTATATAGAACAAGGAAGTAACTACAATTTTATCCGTGGCATCGGTTTGGTGAAAACTTTATCCGACATAGAGCGTATAGTTATTAAGAATACTAATGGCACGCCTATATTAATTAAAGATGTATCTGAAGTACGCTTCGGTACGGCAACACGATACGGAGCTGTTACGCGTAACGGAGAAGGCGAAGTTGTAGCAGGCATCACACTGATGTTGAAAGGCGAAAATTTCTCAAAAGTGATAGCCAACGTTAAAGAACGGATGGAGCAAATTCAGAAAAGTTTACCTGAAGGCGTAGTTATCGAACCTTTCATAGACCGCACAGAATTGGTTGATCGCGCCATCGGAACGGTAGAAAAGAATTTGCTTGAAGGCGGGCTGATTGTCATTTTTGTTCTTGTACTGTTGTTAGGTAATTTTAGGGCTGGACTAATTGTTGCCTCGGTTATACCACTCTCCATGTTATTTGCCGTAAGTCTAATGAATATATTCGGCGTGAGCGGCAATCTAATGAGTTTGGGAGCAATTGACTTTGGGTTGATTGTAGACGGCGCGGTTATCATTGTCGAGGCGATTGTACATCGCATTACCGGAAACAGTCTGTTGTTTAAGGACAAACCTTTGCTTACCCAAGCCGAAATGAACAAAGAGGTATATGGCGCAGCTTCAAAAATCCGAAATACCGCAATGTTTGGAGAGATTATTATTCTTATCGTATATCTTCCTATCTTATCGTTAGTGGGCATTGAAGGTAAAATGTTTAAACCTATGGCACAAACAGTATCATTTGCCATACTCGGAGCATTCATTTTGTCCTTGACTTATGTGCCTATGATGAGTGCACTATTTCTAAGCAGGAAAACCTTTCACAAAGAAAATTTTTCAGACCGTATTATCAACGTTCTGAAACGTTGGTATCGTCCTGTATTGGATTTTAGCTTGCGTTGGAAAAAAATTGTTATTTTATCAATGGTAGCCCTGTTTGTTTTCAGCCTAAGTGTATTCAATCGCTTGGGAGGCGAATTTATTCCCACTTTAGAAGAAGGTGACTTGACAGTCGAAATTAGCATGGTACAAGGAACTTCACTCACACAGGTAATAGAAACTTTCGGCATGGCAGAAAAAATATTAAAAGATAAGTTCCCCGAAGTTAAACAAGCCGTTACTCGAATTGGTAGCGCAGAAATACCTACTGACCCGATGCCTATCGAACGTGGTGATATGATGCTGTCCATGAAACCAAAAGAAGATTGGACAACCGCCCATAGTCGAGAAGAAATGATGGAAGCTATGGAAGAAGCGTTGGAAGCAATTCCAGGTATCAGAGTGGAATTGACACAACCAATGCAAATGCGTTTTAATGAATTGATAACAGGTATTCGTCAAGATGTCGCCATCAAGATTTACGGTGAAGATTTGGAAGTACTTACTTCGCATGCAGGAAAATTGGCTGGTTTGATTAAAAATGTGAAAGGAGTAAGTGAACCATTTGTAGAGAAAGTAACAGGATTGCCACAAATACAGGTACAATATAACCGAGATAGAATAGCAGTATACGGACTCTCAATAAGTGATGTTAATACTGTACTTCGAACAGCCTTTGCCGGGAATGTGGCAGGAGTTGTATTCGAAGGCGACAAACGTTTCGATATGGTTGTTCGTTTAAAAAGCGATTTACGTAATGATTTGAGCAATCTCGAAAATCTCTTTGTAACGTTGCCCTCGGGCAACCACATTCCTCTCAATCAACTTGCTGAAATATCCTATAAAACAGCTCCGGCTCAAATCAGTCATGAGGACGGACAACGCAGAATATACGTAGGTTTCAATGTACGAGGGCGAGATGTGGAAAGTACAGTAGAAGAGATTCATAAGATATTGGATGAGAAATTGAAACTTCCGGCAGGATACTACTATACTTATGGAGGACAGTTCCAAAACCTGAAAGAAGCCAAAGACCGACTGATGATTGCGGTACCAGCTGCGTTATTACTCATATTCGTATTGCTTTTTTTCACGTTCCGTAATATAAAATTAGCACTGCTTATTTTTACCGCCATCCCTCTTTCTGCTATCGGTGGAATATTTGCTTTGTGGCTCCGAGGTATGCCGTTCAGCATCTCGGCAGGTGTTGGATTTATCGCTCTGTTTGGAGTTGCTGTACTAAACGGTATTGTTCTGATAGGTCAATTTAAGCAATTAAAGGAAGAAGGCGTGGAAGATATTTACCAAAGAGTTCGCATAGGAACCGACATTCGATTACGACCTGTTATTATGACTGCATTGGTAGCATCACTTGGATTCCTACCTATGGCTCTTTCTACAAGTGCAGGAAGCGAAGTACAAAAACCTTTGGCAACAGTGGTTATCGGTGGATTAATTACAGCAACTTTACTCACCCTATTAGTGTTGCCTTCGCTCTACATCATATTCGATTCGAAGATTAACTTAAAACACAGAAAAATGAAAACAGGAAAATCTACAGTTCTACCTATAGTCATTTTACTGATTACCATATCTCTTTTTTCTGCTGAAAACGTCAATGCCCAAAGTAAACTTAAATCTTTGCAAGAGTGTATTGATATGGCATTGACTGAGAATCTGCAAATACTTTCGGCAGATTTAGGAATAAAGCAAGCGAAAGCCTTACAAGGGACTGCATTCAATCCCGAAAAAACAGGTGTTGAATTCGCGCAAGACCCCATTATGCCCGGTTTGATTGACAGAAAAATAGGGATCACACAAACATTCGAGTTTCCGACTGTCTACACGAGCCAAAGTAAGATGCTGAAGCAGGAAACCATATTGGCAGAAAAATCGAAAAACATCACTCAAAATGAAATTGTTCGCGAGGTGTCGGAAACATATTACGATATGCTTCATGCGTTGCAAACAGTCAATCTACTACAGCAACAAGACAGTATTTACGCTGATTTTTTGCATAAGGCAACAGCTCGTTACAATACAGGAGAAAGCAGTCAATTAGAAAAAATGAATGCCGAAAGCAAGTATCAGGAGAACCGATTGCAGCTTAATCAGGCTATTTCAAACTTGGCAAATCGTCAGTTGGAAATGCAAAAACTGCTTAATACTGGAGAATCTATATTGCCACAGGAAAGAGATTTGCAAAAAATACCGGATATTGTTTCATTGGATATTGAATCGGTCACTACTAATCCATTAATAGGTCATTACGACCAACAGTTGAATGTAAATATAGCACAAGTAAATGTAGAAAAGAACAAACTGTTGCCAGACATATTTGGCGGATACTACTTTACAGACTCTAAAACTCCCAGTTTTCAGGTGGGAATAAGTGTCCCTCTGTTTTTTGGAGCACAACGTTCAAAAATTAAAGCTGCAAACATAAGAAGCATGCAGATAAGTACCGAAAAGCAGCAGGCTATGCAATCTCTTCAAAATATTTATGCTTTACAATACAATGAGTATCTTAAGGCAAAAGAAAGCCTGACATACTACGAAACCACAGGTGTGACACAAGCCAACGATATGGTGCGGGTAGCAAATGCATCTTACCAGATCGGGGAAATAGGGTATATGGAATATATTCAAAACATGCAAACGGCTATCAATATCAAGTTGCAGTATGCCGATGCCATGAACCGTTTCAATCAGACAATCATCTTGTTAAATTATTTAAAGGGTAATAAGTAAAATGAAAACAACAATAAAATCAATCGCAGCAATCCTTTTATTGATTGGTGTAATAGGCTTTTCCTCATGCAAAGAGAGCAATAAAAAACAAGAGGGAACAACTGTTGAACAAAGTCATTCAGAAGCCATCGAAGTTTCCGAAGAACAAATGAAAGCTGTTGATATCGAGTTGGGAGAAGTAGAAATGAAAAATCTCAACAGCGTTGTTAGAGCCAACGGACAAATGGCTTTACTTCCACAAAACAAAGCGGAGGTAACGTCTTTAGCGGCAGGTATCATTAAACAAATAAACGTTATTGAAGGAAGTTCAGTTAAAAAGGGACAAACTGTCGCCATGTTAGAAAACCTTGAAATCGTTAAGATGCAAGAGGCTTATCTCGCTCAAAGACAAGAATTGGCATTTAGTCGCCAAGAGTACGAACGCCAACAGGAATTAAGCAACCAAAATGCAGGGACAGGAAAAGTCCTTCAACAAGTAACATCCAAATATGAAGCGGACAAAGCTCGACTTACAGGTCTTGAAACTCAGTTGCGGCAACTAAATATAAATCCGCAATCGGCGGCAACAGGACATTTTGTGACACAAATTCCCATTGTTGCCCCTATCAACGGAGTGGTTGGGGAAATTCGTATTAAAACTGGAAGTTATGCAGATATGCGAACACCTCTGATGGAAATTACAGATAATTCGCAAATACAGTGTAATATTCAGATATTTGAAAAAGACTTCTCCAAAGTAAAAATGGGGCAAGAGGTTGATGTTTTGCTCACAAACTTGGATAGAAAGCCTGTTATAGGAACGGTTTACAGTATTAACCAGTCATTCGAGAATGACAGTAAATCTATCACAGTTCATGTAAAATTAAAAAATACTGCAACAGAAAAATTTCTTCCTGGAATGTATGTTACAGCCCTGATTAAAACCGGCAACAGTTATGTTAAAACTGTTCCTGTTAGTGCTGTGGCTAATGCCGAGGGCAAGCAATTTATCTTTATATTAACTGGGATAGAAGAAGGATGTAATGACCCGAAATGCAAAGAAAAATGTGATAGTGATGCAAAAAATTATCAGTTTAAGAAAATTGAAGTCATCACAGGAACAACTGATTTAGGCTACATAGAAATTAGACCTTTAGATGGTATTGCCGAAAATGCTAAAATCATATCGAAAGGAGCATTTTATGTGATGTCTAAAATAAGCGGTGGAGAAGAAGAGGAAGAATAATCTATAAATATAATGATATGAAAAAGGAAAAGACGGAAGTTACAAAGAATGGATATACCTGTTCATGTGACAAAGAAAAACAGGAAGAAAGCTCACCAAATAGAGCATATATTCGGGCAGGAATATCTTTTGGTTTACTGATTTCGGGAATTTTATTTTCTGCATTCAATCTAACATTCTTTGAAAATCAGTGGATAAGGCTTGCTTGGTATCTTTTAGCTTATATTCCTGTCGGTGTTCCGGTTATATTAGAAGCATGGGAAAGCATGCTCAAAAAGGATATTTTCAGTGAATATACTTTAATGAGTATTGCAACCATCGGAGCATTTTTGATTGGCGAATACCCTGAAGGAGTTGCCGTAATGTTATTCTATGCGGTCGGTGAACTTTTTCAAGACAGTGCCGTAAATCGTGCCAAAAGAAATATCAGCGCATTGCTTGATGTCCGCCCCGAAACAGCAACAGTAGTAAAAGGTGATTCATTGGAAACAGTTTCGCCCGAAGATGTAAACATTGACGATGTTGTGGAAGTAAAAGTAGGCGGCAGAGTTCCACTTGATGGTGTTTTGCAAAACGAATCTGCCTCCTTCAATACTGCTGCACTTACGGGAGAGAGCGTTCCTCGCACAATTCGCAAAGGAGAAGAAGTTTTGGCTGGAATGATCGCTACCGATAATGTTTCAAGAGTTATTGTCACCAAACCATTTGGGCAAAGTGCTTTAGCTCGTATTCTCGACCTTGTTCAGAATGCGACAGAGAAAAAAGCTCCTGCCGAACAGTTTATCCGAAAATTTGCTCGGATTTACACACCGATAGTAGTAGGATTGGCAGCATTAATAATTCTTATGCCGTGGCTATACTCATTTATTTCGCCTGAATTTACATTCACATTCAATGAGTGGGTATATAGGGCTTTGGTATTCTTGGTTATATCATGTCCTTGCGCATTAGTAATAAGCATTCCCCTTGGATATTTCGGAGGTATAGGAGCCGCTTCAAGACACGGTATATTATTTAAAGGAAGTAACTATTTGGAAGCCATAACGAAAGTTAATACGGTTGTTATGGATAAAACAGGAACATTGACTCAAGGTGTTTTCAGTGTTCAGAAAATTTCTTCTATCGGCGATATTAATGAAGATGAACTGTTGAAAATCGTAGCATCAGTTGAAACTCAAAGTACACATCCTATTGCAAAGGCTGTTGTAGAATACGCAAATCAGCAAAAAGTGAATCTTGATAAAGCTGAAAATGTTAAAGAGATTGCAGGTCACGGCTTGGAAGCTACTGTTGCTTCAAAAACGGTGTTAGTAGGAAATGCAAAACTTCTAACTAAAAATCAAATCGAATTTCCGGTAGAAATAGCATCAATTCCCGAAACGATAGTTGTTTGTGCCATTAATGGTGCTTATGCTGGATACATCCTTGTTGCAGATGCTCCAAAAGAAGATGCAAAGAAAGCAGTGGATTCACTCAAAGAGTTGGGTGTAAAAAACATTGTCATGCTGTCAGGAGATAAGCAGGCAATCGTATCGAAATTGGCTTCGGAGCTTAACATTACACAGGCATTTGGCGACTTACTACCTGAAGGGAAAGTAGAACATGTCGAAAAACTAAAAACCGATCCAACGAATAATATAGCTTTTGTTGGTGATGGTATTAACGATGCACCTGTATTAGCAATGAGCGATGTAGGTATAGCAATGGGTGGATTGGGGAGTGATGTCGCCATTGAAACTGCGGATGTAATATTGCAAACAGATCAACCAAGTCGCATTGCCACAGCTATTAAAATAGGTAAAGCTACACGTAGGATTGTAATTCAGAATATCAGCCTTGCATTTGGGGTAAAGTTGGTTGTCCTGATCTTAGGAGCAGGTGGCATAGCTACACTTTGGGAAGCGGTTTTTGCTGATGTAGGTGTATCTCTGTTGGCTATACTAAATGCAGTAAGAATACTTAAAATGAAGTATTAATCATGCTCAATTTACAGTGTCTCTTTATGAATACGTCAATATTGTAATTAATATCCAAAGTAGTTCATGAGTAATATAACCTTGTTTTACCATAAAGATTATAGGTTAGAGTTCTGCGTTGGGTGAAAGTAAAGTGCAGAATTATGATTCAATTTATTTATAGTCTCAAAAAAGAGGTTGATGTGAAAGTTGAGCAAATCGAATGCTCGGAAGTCAGCGTGATTACAAAGTCATTGGAGGCATCGCGTGTGCTTGCTGATGCATTCAAACAGTTGAAACTATTTGTCTTGTCACATAACTTTAAGAATGATGATGACGAAATTTCATTTTTTAAAGAAATTAAGCCCAGATTGTGCTTTCGTTTAATATACTATCGTAAAGTTTACAATATCGAAATGAATCGACCCATAGGTATAGATAAACAACGGGAGTATCTATGTGATATCTTGAATGACATAAATAAATATAACTCTAAACGACTTGACTTTATACGATATTACCGTTCGGGTTCCACCCATCTGGACGCTCTATACTTTTTGCGGGATAGTACAGATGCAGAACAATACCTCGAAACGTTCTTTCATGAGCTTGATCCTAAATTTTCCACAAATTGCGATTTCAAAGTAGCAAAGATTTTGTCAAATGATATGCTTTCTGCCTATCTTATGCAAGAAATAGAATTGTTGAATGATAATGGAATGAGAGCCGGTTCTTTTAACTTTCCTACCACTAAAAAAACGTGGAAAGGAAGCAAAGCTGAATTACAAGAACAGATCTATGCTTGGGATAGTGCCGGAACATTTGGCGATGTTCCTCTCACTCAACTTTACGATTACATCCAAAATGTATTCAATATCCAGTTGGATACGAACCTTTCACGTACTTTTGGCGATTTAAAAATACGGAATGCCCCTACACCGTTTCTTGAAAAATTGAAAGACGCCTTATTACGGCGTATGGGAAGAAATTAACCAATACCGAGTGTATATATTAATTAAGAAGTACCCCACATTTCAATCGAAAAGTGGTTCTTCGTCAAATTTGGTGCAAAATAACGGTTCTTAAACAACCAGTATAATTGACTTATTGTGTTGATATACAGGCAAATAAATAACAAAAAGCTAGTATAATAGAATTATTTTTATTATCTTTAAAGGTCTGACACTAAAGGATTTAAAGATGATTGACAACACTAGCCAACCCAAAGATAATAACTTTTTTATAAACAAACATTCGCTCCAAGCTATTTTTGGAATCCCAGGTGTTGTATTCTATGATTCCGTTATAAGTGATAATTTGATTCTTCTATCTGCCCGTCTTAAAGACAAGACAGCAAAATGTATCTGTTGCGGTAA
>NZ_JBFWMI010000058.1:15279-22302 GCF_050251695.1 Macellibacteroides sp. | reverse complement strand
CGTATTTTTCTTTTCGGTTGATTCGGAAGCCGCTTTGGGAGCTATCGTGATCGGATCTGTTTTCCTGACAGGTTCGTAGGGTAATGTGAACCAGAAAGTGGAACCTTTACCCTTTTCTGAGTTTACACCGATTGTTCCACCTAACCGCTCAACAATCATCTGGCAGATGGAGAGCCCAAGTCCCGTTCCCTGCGAGAAACTGTTTAATTTTACAAAGCGTTGAAATACCTTTTGAGCCTCTTTCTCACTAAAGCCACACCCTGTATCGGTTACATAAAAGTAAATTTCATTGTCGTACACCCTGTAGCCAAAGGTGATGCTGCCTTCTGAGGTGAATTTGATAGCATTGTTTATGAAATTGGTAATAACCTGCAATACCCGGTTTTTGTCTGTTTTAATTATACAATGCGGTTGTTTTTCAATAAAGGATAGCTGTACCTGACGGTCAACTTTCAGCTTGTAACTTCCCTCGATTTCCGAGAGAAGATTATTTATATTTACTTCAGTCTTGATAAACTCGAGCGTGCCGGCTTCAATCTTGGCCAAGTCCAGTATGTCGTTGATAAGCTGGAGCAATACTTCATTGTTGTTGTTTATAATATGTACGTATTCGTCTTTGTCCTGTTGGTCTGTTGCCGAGGCGAGAAGTCCCGAAAATCCTACAATGGCATTAAGCGGCGTCCGGATTTCATGACTCATGTTGGCTAAAAATGCAGATTTTAAACGATCCGATTCTTCTGCATGCTCTTTAGCTTCGCGGAGTTCGTTCTCGATACGTTTCTGCTCTGTTACGTCTTCGGCCTTCACCACTACGCCGGTTACATTGTTTTTTTTATCCAGTATCGGATTGGCCAGAATACGGACATATTTTTTTGTCTGGTATTCGTTTGTGACCTCAGCCATTTCTTTGGTATGTATGGCTTTGGTAACCGGACAATTCGGACAAAAGTCTTCGAGTGAACCGGACGAGAGGCAGCTGTATTTCTTGCCATTGATAGACCGGCAGTAGAAGGGAACCTGATTACTCCATTTAACTGTATATTGAGGGGTTACAAACTTAATGGAGGATTTAATGTTATTCAGAATGATCAGGTTGTCTTTTTCTATATCCAGCAAGTGATCTTTCAGATTTTTATTCCGGATGTAAAAATAGAGTCCGGTGAAACAAAATAAAACCAGCAATATGGTTATCACAACCAGTATTTCGTATTTGTAGCGGACAAAAGGAGATGTATTTTCTCCTTCAAATACGGAAAACTCGGGTAAAAGCTCTCGGGAGATATTCATCTCCTTCAGTTTATTTACCTCAAATTTGTATATATTTGGAATGATAATCTTTTTTAGTTCATTATCAGTCTTTTTGCTGCTGAGAGTTTGAATGACTTCTTGTGCAAGATCTGCCCCCTGATTACGATATTGAGGAATATATCCGCCCATTGCCCAATGTCCGAGTCCCACTGATGTGATTGTGAAGGCCGGAATGTGAGGATTGGCAGACATCATGCTGTAAGTAGCATTCCCTATATAGTAACCTTCACTTATGTCTACCCGCCAGGTTCCTAACAGGATGGCGGTGTTGGGTGGAAACTCCTGTATTTGTTTACTTATCTCGTATATATTGTTTTTTCTCCCGTCTAGTCTGATCAATGTCAGTTCCGGATGTTTTTTGAATTCCTGAACTACGATGGATTGGAGTGCCAGGCCTCCAAAGCTGTTATCTGTAACCAATGCTATGTTTTTAGTTTCCGGATACAACCTTTTTATCAGGTCAATATTCTTTTCAATATTGTATTCGTAAAAGATGCCGTGTATGGGCTGGCTATGCTCGAGTTTATCAATATAAAAAGCTTCGGGTTCCCAAATGTTTACAGAGGGGATGGAGTCGGGAAGCAGGAGGGTGTTACTGCTAACCATTCCGCAGACCAACGGAATTTCCCTGAATTCGGAAGGGTTTACAGAGAGATACGATGCCCAGGCTTCCTGCCCCAGTATTACGATTGCGGATGGCTTATTCTTTTCGCTGTATTTAGAAAGAATTCCAGTCATCCGGTTTTTCCAGCTATTAGCCTCTGGCAGGCTTTTACAGTTCATGTTTTCAATAACGATCTGCTGCTTGCCGCCAAGTTTGTGGTAGGCATCAGCAAACGTGGTGATACATTGCGTTGTATTCCGGGTATCGGGGTTATAAGAGCTGATAATTAGAATCGGATTTTCTGCCTTTGCAAATGATTGAAAAGGAATGGCTATCCCTATACACAATATAAAGACACGCAGGAATAAGAGAATCGTATGCAATGGAGGCAGATAATTTTTCATTTCAGGGAACAGATTGCTTATCAGTCAGATTACTTCTTCGGACAAATATAAAGAATAATTAGGTTTTTCAAAGTCATCCGGTGCTGAAAATATAAGGTTGTGTGGATAACGGTTTCGTGTAGACAAAAAAAGAGCCTTTCTTCACAGAAAAGCTTTTCTTTTAACAAGATCAACTAATAGAAAAACATCTTGTTCTCATCATTATCTTATATGCTTATATAATTAGCAAGTTACTGATATAGCAATTACAGTGTCTAAATTATATAGGCAAAGATAGGCTGACCGGATAGCTGATGCAATACCTATCTATATGTATATTTTTTTGTGTGATACCTAGATTGAGGGATATGCAGTAAATCTGTTTCCCAAAGGATGCTGTTTATTGGATATTATTCAGTTCATTTGTGAATAAATTGAAATACTGAACTATTTGTGTAAAATAAATTCCTTCTTCTTTGTTGTATAGTTGAATAAAAGGAAAAAGAAGTATATTTGAAATTAGAATTTTACAAACGATTGATTTATGTACAGGAAAGGAAAATATAGAGAGACTGATAAGATGAGTGACCTGATAGGTGATAATTACCCCATGCTGTTGGTGATGAGCCGTTTTGGGATTCCTCTTGGGTTTGGAGAAAAGAATGTAAAAGAGGTCTGCAAGATGCACCATGTTGATGCCTGCACGTTTCTTACGGTGGTAAATTTCTTATCGGACGATTCACACGATACCCCGATCCTGTCTGATTGCTTTTCAATGGAGGCGCTGATATCTTATTTACAGAATTCTCATACCTATTTTCTTGATTTCAGACTGCCTAATATCCGCGAAAAGCTGGTGAATGCGATCCATAACTGCCCAAAAGATGTGGCCTTTGTCATAATTCGCTTTTTTGATGAATATGCAGAAGAGGTCTTTAAGCACATGCAATACGAAGAGAAGGTTGTTTTCCCTTACGTAAAGGGACTGTTAAAAGGTGAAAAAGACAGCCGGTATAATATTTCCATTTTCAAGAAAAGGCACGATCAGATCGAGATGAAGATTATTGAACTAAAAAACCTGATTATTAAATATTATCCAGCTGAAGGTGGTAATTTACTTAACAGCGTATTATTCGATATTTTTGCCTGCGAACAGGATTTAGCTTCACATAGTAAAGTGGAAGATTATCTGTTTACTCCGGCAATTCTTGAATTGGAAAAAAATCAAAGTTAAGTTATGACCATTAATTTGAATATCGTAGTTGCCGATCCTTCCGTAATTATCAGAAGCGGTATTGAGGCGACGTTGAAACGGATTCAGGGGGTTCGTTTTCATATAGATGAGGTTTCGGTTATCGATACTTTGTATGAATTCCTAAAGAAGCGTAAGCCAGATATTTTAATTATAAATCCAGCATTGTTAGGGTATGCTTCCCTCTCTTTGTTGCGGGAAGAATGTGTCTGTCCCAAATTGAAATGCGTAGCATTACTTTATGCTGTGGCAGAGCGTTCGTTACTGAATCAATACGATGAGTTCATTACTATATATGATTCTGCAGAGGATATAAAAAACAAGCTCGAGAAAATTTCAATCCACGAGGAAGAGGATAAAACGGAAGATGATGACGAGCTGCAAACCTTGAGCAGCCGTGAAAAAGAAATTGTAGTGTGTGTGGTGAAAGGACTTACCAACCGTGAAATAGCAGAGCAGCTTTATTTGTCGGCTCATACGGTAATTACCCATAGGCGCAATATCGCAAGGAAACTCCAGATTCACAGTGCGAGCGGTCTTACTGTTTACGCAATCGTAAATAAATTGGTCGAACTGGGAGATATAAAAAAATAACCGATCAAGTTTTCAGTATGAAGCTCGACCGGTTATTTCTTTAATTTTCAGATTTTCTACTTTTTAGAGAAGAATTCTTTCTCTTTCCATTCCCTCATCAGGTCGGACATAGTTTCTTTCACACTCATTATGCGGCTTGCACGGTAGGCATTAGAGCCGGCAAATGCGTATCCATTGTTGAAGTTTCCTTTAAATGCATTGTAAAGCGCAAGCATGATGCAATAAGGACTTTTGGATATATCACATGTTTTAATGCAGTGGAAAGGACATGATTTGGGCTGTTTGATTCCCTCTTTAACCTGCTGAATGAACGAACTGCCAATCGCTCTTCCGGGCATTCCAACAGGGCTTTTTATTATTTCGATATCCTCCTGTCGCGCTTTGATATACTGCTCTTTGAAGGCAGTAGATGCATCGCACTCCTCGGTGGTTACAAAACGGGTTCCTAACTGTACGCCTGATGCTCCAAGTTCCATCATGCGATAAATATCTTTTCCTGTGTAGATTCCTCCTGCTGCTATCACGGGAATTTTTTTGTTGTACTTTTCTTCAAAAAGAGCAACCTCTTGGACTACCTGAGGTAAAATTTCTTCTAAAGAAAAATGTTCATCTTCCAATTGGTTTTCCTTATAACCAAGGTGACCACCGGCTTTTGGACCTTCCACAACCACTGCATCAGGGAGGTAATTGTACTGGCTCATCCATTTTTCGCAAATAATGCGAACTGCACGGGCTGAAGATACGATGGGAACAAGCTTGGTCGTGCTGTCTTTTTGCAGAAAGCTTGGCAAGTCGAGCGGAAGACCTGCTCCACTGAAGATAATGTCAGCCTTTTCAGCTATGGCTGTCTTTACCATATCGGCAAAATTCGTCATGGCAACCATCACGTTTACACCGATAATACCTTTAGCTTTCTCACGAGCTTTTTTCAGCTCTTCTTTAAGTCCGAGAATACTTGCTTCACCAAAATTGCTGGAGAGTTTATTATATAAAAGTCCTAATCCGGCGCTGGAGATAACGCCGATGCCTCCTTCGTTTGCGACTGCCGAGGCAAGGCCTGATAAGGAGATACCTACGCCCATCCCACCTTGGATAATGGGTACATGAACCTTTAGGTCTCCGATTGTCAATGTTTTCATCTGAATTGTTTCTAAATACAGGCCACAAAGTTAATACATTATATGGATTCAAGTATATTAATGAAATAAATATTGCACAGGAGGTGTGAAATTGTGCAACAAAAAAAGAGTTGCCTGTTGTTGGGCAACTCTTTTCAATATATTTACTGCTAAACAATTAGTTCACGGGGATATATCCGACATCTTTTACTGTTTTCTGACCTTCGGCAGAAAGAATGTGATCGATAAACGGTTTTACTTTTTTCTCATTCTTAACATCGTAGTAATAGAATAGAGGACGTACAACCGGATACGATTTGTTTTTTGCATTGGCAAAAGAGGGTTCTATATACTTTTTACCTTTATCATAGGAAATGTGAATTGGCTTTACCTCCTTATTCAGGTAGGCGAGTCCTACGTAGCCGATGGCTCCTTTAGTCTGACCAACGGACTGAATAATAGCTCCGGTGGCAGGCATGCTTAAGATACCATTCTTATAGTTCTTATTTTTCAGGACACTCTCTTTGAAGAATTCGTATGTTCCTGATGAGGTTTCGCGTGAATAAGCTACAATCTTAAGATCGGCTCCCCCAACTTCCTTCCAGTTGGTTATCTTACCTGTAAAGATTGCTTCTACCTGTTCGCGAGTTAGGTTTGTAACCTTATTTGAAGGGTGAACAACAACTGATAAAGCATCATAGGCTATAATTACCTCTTTCGTAGTTTTTCCTGCTTGTTGTAATTTAACCTTTTCGTCGAATTTCATTTTACGGGAGGACATGGCAATGTCGGTTGTTCCTTCCATCAGGGCAGAAATACCTACTCCGGAACCACCTCCGGTTACTGTTATTCTGGCACTTTTGTTTTTATTCATGTAGTTTTCGGCTTCAGTTTGAGTAAGCGGCAGCACAGTATCACTTCCTTTTATTTTCTGCGCAAATACATTCGAGGTAAGTAGGCAGGCCATAGCTGCCAGTAAAATTGTCTTTTTCATTTTCGAATTGCTTAGTTAATGAATGTAATCTATTAAAATTTATATTGTAAACGTACTGTAAGCACGTTGTCTTTTCTGTCACTTTCGTATCCGCTTACGTTGGCACTTTTCTCATTTGAATTGATTTCATAATATGCCTGCAGTCTCACATTCTTGCTGAAACGGTATAAGGCTCCTATTCCAATGGTGCTTTGCGCCAGATCGGTTTTACTTGTATTTGATCCTGCAAGTCCGACTTCGTCCTTTTGTAAATCGGTATTTGGATCGTAGGTGTCGTATTTCAGCACAGCCGAGAATGGCGACGATCCGATATCTTGTATCAGGTAGAAGAAGTAACCGATAAACGGACGTTTGTATAATGCATTTTCCGGCGAATTTGTGGGACGCGCACTGTAATTCGGACTCTTACTGCTTCCTGCAATTCCTGGTTGTATCCCCAGTAATCCTTCTGCACGCAAGGTTGTTTTACCCATGGCCGTCAGGATGCTGAACTGGCCATCCATGCCTACATATTCACGTTTCATATAAGTGCCTGTTGTTCCTTTATCTACTACCCTAAACTCTTTTCCAACCATTTCATAGGCTGTAGTTGTCGGGTTGTAAACACTTCCGTTGTAGTAAGAAACTCCAAGACCCCATTGGGCATAATCTCCAATTGTTTTTTCGGCACCCAGACGTCCGATAAAGTCTTTGCGGCTATCGGTTTCTTTATTGATGCTATTTCCTGCAAAAAGACCGGCCTCCAGCTTTAGAAAATAAAACTTGCTTTC
>NZ_JBFWMI010000058.1:0-15179 GCF_050251695.1 Macellibacteroides sp. | reverse complement strand
CATAATCTCCAATTGTTTTTTCGGCACCCAGACGTCCGATAAAGTCTTTGCGGCTATCGGTTTCTTTATTGATGCTATTTCCTGCAAAAAGACCGGCCTCCAGCTTTAGAAAATAAAACTTGCTTTCCTTAACAGGTTGCAAAGTAAGCATCGCTCCCAAGTCTCTCTCGTCGGGAAAGAAATCCTGTATGATTGTAGCACGCTCCGGACTTTCAAGGTTACTCGTTGAATAAGGAATTTCGTATCCAAACGGACGGTTAAAAACTCCGACAGTCAAGCTGCTCCTTTTTGTCCAGGGATCTTTCACTCCGATATATAAATCCCGGTAACTTACTCCTTTGTCGTTCACCTCAATCTGAACAGCCCCGGTACCTAGCCCATCGTTGTATTCGAACTTGATACGACCACGTCTTATTCCTATGCGGTTAAAGCCTGCATCAGCATTTTCATTCTTGTCGCCAACTTTAAGAGAGGCATCTTCTTCACCATATTGATACTGTCCCTGTATATAAGCTGAAGCTTTGAATTTACTTAATCCCTTAACGAGCTTATCCAATGTTTCGCTCTGTTCTTCCAGAGCCGTAATTCTTTGTTCCTGGTCGTTTTCTGGTTCTTGGGCAAAACCCAACAGAGGACACAACGCCAATAGCATTGATACAAAAATTTTTCCTGATTTCATCCTAACTTTGTTGGTTACTGTGAATAAATAATTCTAATCACTTTTCCGAGGGCAAAGTAACAGCATATTCGTTTCACACTTATTGCGATGGTGTTACAAGAGTAAATAATATGTGTTACAAAAATGTTACACACCAATGCGCAAATCTAATTCATATAATTGTAAAACAAGTAATAAAATACGATTGTTCCGATTGATTAAGCATTCCAGAGCTCTTTTCGGTCGAATTATGAAAAAAGAGCGACTGCCTTTTAAGGGGAGCCGCTCTTCTATAGATTGCTTTATTTTATGCGTGAGTTTCAATCCATTTACGTGCATTTACAAATGCTTCGATCCATGGGGTAACCTGATCGTTTTCCTTACGATCGTTGGGGTAGTAACCGCACTGCCAAGGGAAAATGGCCCGTTCCGGATGAGGCATCATAGCAAGATGTCTTCCATCTTTGCTGCAAACACCGGCAACGGAATATGGTGATCCGTTCGGGTTGGCAGGATAGCCATCGTAATTGTATTTGGCAATCACGTTGTATTCCTTTTCTTCGTATGGGAACGAGAACTTTCCTTCTCCGTGTGCAATCCAGACACCCAGCTTGGTTCCGGATAAAGATCCCAACATGATCGAATTGTTTTTAGGAATTTCCAATCCTACGAAGCCCGATTCAAATTTGTGAGAATCATTATGAACCATCTTGTGTTTCACTTCGTGTTCGGGATAGAGCAATTCAAGCTCCGCCATCAACTGACATCCGTTACAAATACCAAGACTCATTGTATCTTTACGTGTATAGAAATTATCCAGTGCCTTTTTTGCTTTCTCGTTGTACAAGAAACCTCCGGCCCATCCTTTGGCAGATCCCAGTACGTCCGAATTAGAGAATCCGCCGCAGAAAACGATGAAGTTGCAATCTTCCAGTGTTTCCCTGCCGGAAGCCAGGTCGGTCATATGAACATCTTTCACATCAAAGCCAGCGAGATAAAGGGCGTAAGCCATTTCTCGTTCGCCGTTGGTTCCCTTTTCACGGATAATAGCCGCTTTAACACCCGATGGCGTCCGACGATCGGCCGAAATACCATACGAAGAGAGCTTGCCTGTAAAGTTCTTGTGGAACTTATACTGGATCGGCTGCATCTTATAGTTTTCAAAACGATTGCCTGCACAGGTCGATCCGCTCTGCTTAACATCTAATTTGTAAGAAGATTCATACCATACGTCACGCATATAGTCGATTCCGAAATGATATTGAACACCCTCTTTCGAAACCAGGATATGACGTTCGTCTGTTGGTTTAGCAATACGGGCAAAGCCTACGCCGTTTTCTTCCAACAGCTTTTCTACCTCTTTCTTATTTCTTACCTGAATCAGGATACCCGGATTTTCGGCAAACAGAATCTTAACAATATCTTCTTCGGCAATTGTATCCAGGTTGACTTCAAGTCCGCCTTCAACATTGGCAAAGCACATTTCCAGCAATGTGGTAATCATACCACCGGCCGAAATATCGTGACCCGCAAGTACAAGTCCCTTTTCGATCAATTCCTGAACCGAGTTGAATGCATCGCGGAAATATTCGGCATCCTTAACTGTTGGAACCTCGTTACCCAGTTTATTCAATGTCTGAGCGAAAGCAGAGCCTCCTAGTTTGAGAGAATCGAAGGAGAAGTCTATATAATATATGTATGTGTTTTTATCGTGTACCAGCACCGGTGATACGATCTTCTTAACATCACTAACTTCAGCTCCGGCAGAGATGATTACAGTTCCGGGTGATAAAACTTTTTCATCACCATATTTTTGTGTCATCGACAATGAGTCCTTACCTGTAGGAATATTGATTCCCAAACTGCAGGCGAAATCCGAAGCCGCTTCAACCGCAGCATACAAACGGGCATCTTCGCCTTCGTTGCGGCACGGCCACATCCAGTTGGCACTTAGGGATACACCCTCAAGCTTGTCGGTAAGAGGCGCGAACACGATGTTGGTCAGCGATTCGGCAATAGCCATTACAGATCCGGCAGCCGGATCAACCAGTGCAACCTGCGGCGCATGGCCGATTGATGTAGCTATACCCGCTTTGCCGCGATAGTCCAATGCTACAGCTCCCAGGTCGCTTAACGGTAACTGAATCTCTCCCTGACATTGCTGACGGGCAACCTTTCCTGTTACTGAGCGGTCCACCTTGTTTGTCAACCAATCTTTACATGCCACAGCTTCAAGCTGCAACACGTTTTCAAGCGATTGATGCAGCTCCGATTCTTTATAAACCACCGGTTCGAACGATTCTACAACCGTACTATCGGTCATCACCGTTTTGGGTGCTTTACCAAACATATATTCGAGCTTGATGTCGATGGGTTTAACACCATCGGCCTGTTCGAATACAAATTCCATATCATTAGTCGTTTCACCAACCACGTACATTGGGGCACGTTCACGATCGGCGATACGCTTCATCATTTCAATTTCTTTTTCAGGAACAAGAATTCCCATTCGCTCCTGACTCTCGTTTCCTACAATTTCCTTAGCAGAAAGAGTCGGATCACCGATTGGCAATTTGCTCATATCGATATGTCCTCCGGTAGCTTCAACCAATTCCGACAAGCAATTCAAGTGACCGCCGGCACCGTGGTCGTGAATAGATACGATGGGGTTGTTATCTGATTCTGAGATGGTGCGGATTACGTTTGCCGCACGTTTCTGCATCTCGGGATTTGCACGTTGAACCGCATTAAGCTCAATGCCGCTTGTAAACTGACCGGTATTAACCGACGATACGGCACCACCACCCATACCGATACGATAGTTGTCGCCACCCAGCAGAACCACCTTCTCGCCCGGAGCGGGATTTCCTTTCAGGGCATCACGCATATTTGCGTAACCAACACCCCCTGCAAGCATGATTACCTTGTCGTAACCATATTCTTTATTGTTTTCGGCATGTTCGAACGTAAGCACCGAGCCGCAAATAAGCGGTTGTCCGAATTTATTTCCAAAATCGGAAGCTCCGTTGGAAGCCTTAATCAATATCTGCTCCGGAGTCTGATATAACCAGGCGCGCGGATTCAGAATGTTTTCCCATGAGCGGGCACCCTCGGTACGAGGATACGAAGTCATATAAACCGCAGTTCCGGCAATAGGCAAACTTGCTTTACCACCACCCAGACGGTCGCGGATTTCACCTCCTGTACCAGTCGCCGCACCGTTAAAAGGCTCTACGGTGGTAGGGAAGTTATGTGTTTCCGCTTTCAGGGAGATTACGGTTTTAATATCTTTGATTGTAAAATAATCGGGCTTGTCGCCACTTGCCGGAGCAAATTGCTCAACAACCGGACCTTCATTAAACGCTACGTTATCTTTGTATGCAGAAACCAGTCTGTTGGGGTTTTCGGCAGATGTCTTTTTAATGAGGTTGAATAGAGAGCTTTCTTTTTCTTCTCCGTCAATAACAAAAACACCACCGAATATTTTATGACGGCAGTGTTCGGAGTTTACCTGCGCAAAGCCATATACTTCGCTGTCGGTAAGCTTACGGTTTAATTTCTGACAAACTTCGTTAAGGTAAACCACCTCATCCTCGCTAAGAGCCAATCCCTCTTGTTTATTGTATGTTTCAATATCTTCGATATACACAATCGGATCGGGCTGCTTGCTAATCTTAAAGATATCTTGTGTCAGTCCGTTGTAAATACGTTGCAACATCGGATCGTGTTCTGCATTTCCCGAAGCAACCGGGAAATATTCTTCAATACGGAGGATTCCTGAAATTCCCATATTCTGAGTGATTTCCACCGCGTTGGTACTCCAGGGAGTAATCATTTCGCGTCGGGGACCTACATACCAGCCTTCCAGGGTTTCGGACTGAAGAGGAGTAGCCTGGCTGAATAACCAGATAAGTTTCTGGACATCTTCGTTTGAGAAAGGAGCAGCTGTTTCTACAGCCAATACCGTTTGTGTTGAAGACTTGAAAAATAGAATCATATCGTCGATTTATTAGGATAATCAATTGACGGCCCAAGGGCCCTTGAACAAGGTGCAAAGATAGTGAAAAGCTTTCTTAATAACTGCTAATGTGCCATATTTTGTGTTTTAAACCGAGATAAGAAACTATCTTTGCACTCAGAAAACAATCGGAGGTACTCATTTTTAACATGCTTGGAATCGTAAGTAAAGGAATAATTATAGGAATTTTAGTCTCTGCCCCCATGGGGCCTGTTGGAATGCTATGCGTGCAAAGGACCTTAAACAAAGGTCGTTTACATGGGTTGGTAACCGGTTTGGGTGCTACTTTGTCGGATATTGTCTATGCGATACTTACCTGTCTTGGTATGGGTGTAGTGGTAACCTTTGTGGAAGCAAACCAGGCGCCACTTCAGTTGCTGGGCAGTATTGTGCTGGGGGTATTCGGATATTATATTTATCAAAGCAATCCGGTACGAAGTCTTCGCAAGCAGCAGGAGAAAAAACTTTCCTTTACACAAGATTTTATTACAGCCTTTTTCCTTACCTTTAGCAATGTACTTATAGTCCTCCTTTATATAGGCCTTTTCGCCCGGTTCGGATTTGTATTGCCCGAACATTCTGTCTGGACCTTAGCAATGGGTATAGGCGGGATAGGTATTGGAGCGATTAGCTGGTGGTTTTTTATTACGTATATAATATCGAAATTAAGAAAGTGGTTTAATATCCGGGGGATTGGTGTTATGAACAGGATTGTTGGTTTTATTATCGTTGCGCTTTCTATTTTGGGAGCAGTTTCTGTAATATGGCCCTCTTTCCTTAATCTGCCAATGCTTCATATCTATTAAAGTGAAATGAAACGATTAAAGGTTCCTTATTTGAAGACACTAGATGTCCTCGATTTAACATCCATCGGTTTTCTGATGGAAGAAAAAGCCCATCGCGAAAGTATTGACGTCATAAATTGGGATGCTTATCCCTATAAGCCCATTGTCGCTTTTGATGTGGCAAGAGGAGATAAAGATTTGTATATCCGTTACTTTGTAAAGGGTAATTCGCTGCGTGCTATCCATATGGCTGATAATTCACCTGTACATCAGGATAGCTGTGTTGAGTTCTTCATGCAGGTTCCGGGTGAGTCTACTTACATGAATTTCGAGTTCAACTGTATTGGCACCTGCGATGCGGCACGAAGACGTTCACGTCAGGATAAAACGTCTCTCACAGAAGAGGAGTATGCACGCATCAGAAGACAATCCTCCCTCAAGCACACCGCCTTTGATGAAATTCAAGGTGTGCAGTCGTGGGAACTGATTGTTGCCATCCCATTTTCGCTGATGGGGCTGGATCCGAATTTCCTGCCGGAGAAGATCATGGCCAACTTCTATAAATGTGCCGATAATACGGCTTATCCACATTTTGTAAGCTGGAATCCCATCGACCTTCCGGAACCCGACTTCCATTGTCCGCGGTTTTTCGGAGAGCTTTATTTTTAATCCGGATACGTAAAACGAATTTAATTACTGGCATTGCGGGAGCTCACCATCCTGCAATGCTATTTTTTTATCCACCTTGTAAAAGTTATTTATCTTTTTTATGGTGCTGCAGGCCGTATAGGCATCGTGGCAATAGATCAAAATCTGTTTTTGCTGTACAGCCTCCTCAAGCATACGTACTTTTTCGTGATAGGATATTACAGGATAGGTGTCGTAAGCCGAAATCCACTCTGCGGATACCGAAGCGGCCAGCGGGATCACATCTCCGGCAAATACTACGGTACCCGAAGGATGATTCATGTATACGGCAAGCTGACCGGGTGTATGGCCGTTGTACAGACGCAACGATACCTCCTGGCACAGATCGGTGTCTTCAGATACAAGGGAAAGCTTCCCCGATTCCTCAACAGGCAGCAGGTTTTCAGGGAAATAGGCATCTGCTTCCAAAGGGGTGGGGTGGATAAAGTTGTTCCATTGGGTCTCGCCAACCCAATAGGTGGCATTGGGGAAGGCCGGTCGTGCCGAATGAGAGGGTGAATCCTTTACCGTTGCATATCCGCAATGGTCGAAATGCAGATGCGAAAGTACCACGTCCGTCACCATGTCTGCCGTCACGCCTTTGCTTAGCAGAGCCTCTTCCAGATCAATCAACTCCGAGAATTTATAATAAGACAAAGCCTTTAGTTGTTTGTTGCCGGCGCCCGTATCGATCAATATCACCCTGCCGCATCCGGTTCTTACCAATACGCACCGCATGGTGAGACGACATTGATTTTCGTCGTTGCAGGGATAACGTCTTTTCCATGCCAACTTAGGGATGGCTCCGAACATAGCTCCTCCGTCTGCCAGGAAGTAACCGCTTTCAATTAGCTCAATTTTCATACAACTTCAGCTGATTTGAGATGATCCTTATATGCCCCCTCTTTAATCGAAGCGGCTTTGACCTGTAAATATAGGGAAGTTTAAAAGGATAGCGAAGCTTTTTATTAAAAAGCGACTCCATGGGTTGCCTTCTTCGCTATTTAATCGTACTTTTGCAGCAAAATCTGAGAAATGCGAAAAGTTCATTTAATCTCTGTTACAGAACCTATTGTTCTTGATTTGGCTCTTGCTATCAGAGAGAAGGGATACGAGGTTACTGCTTCAGGGAAAGACGTGTCCGAAGCCGATCGGCTTCGGTTGCGTAGTGCCGGCATTGTTTGTGCCGGTGACGGATGGTTTCCTTCAACTCTTACAAAAGATATCCATTTTGTCGTTTTGGGGGCAGGCGTAAAGCAAGACAACCCCGAATTACAAAAGGCAAAGGAACTTGGCCTTCTCATCCAATCTATCCCTGAATTTATTTATCAGCGAACGAGAGAGAAGACCCGGGTTGTAGTAGCAGGAAGCCGAGGTAAGAAATCGATCATCTCGATGATTATCTATGCCCTGAAAAGGCAGAAACTTGCGTTTGATTATGCATTAAGTAGTGAAATATCGTTGCTACCCAGCAGAATCGGGCTGAGTTATCAGGCTCGTATTGCCCTGATCGAAGGAGACGAACATGCTACATCTGCACTCGAGAAACGTTTTCAGCTGGAGTTTTACAGACCCCATATTGCAGTCCTTTCAAATATTCAGTGGAAAGCAACGCCCGATCATGCTACACCCGAAGCCTACCTGGATACCTATAAAAGGTTCACGTTATCCATCGAACGGGAAGGTAAACTAATCTTTTTTGGAGAAGATCAGGTTGTTTCGGAGCTTGCTCAGCATGTACGCGAAGATATCACAGCCATTGCTTACGAACGCCATGTGGCGGAAGAAACAGAGGGAACAATGCAACTTATTACCCGGTATGGGAATTACCCGGTACGTATCCCGGATCGTTTCTTTTTAGAAAATATGAGTGCGGCACGGCTTGTTTGTCGTCACCTCGGGGTGAAAGATTCCGATTTTTATCAAGCAATTTCAGAATATAGTTTATCATTATAGCCTATGATTGTAGCGAATCAGAAACGGAAAGAAAATATAGCTGAGTATCTGCTGTATATGTGGCAGGTTGAAGACCTGATCCGTGCCAACCATTTTGATCTGGATGCCATCCGTAAACAGGTGGTGGAACGGTATGATCAGCCGGCAGAGGTGAAAGAGGAGATTGCCCGCTGGTATGAAGAGCTGATCCAGATGATGCTTGCCGAAGGGGTAAAGGAAGAGGGACATATCCAATTAAATAAGAATGTGATCATAACGCTTACCGATCTTCATCTGCGGTTATTGAGATCGCCTAAAGAGATGATATACGGTGCAGCCTATTACAAGACATTGCCTTATATTGTGGAGCTGAGGAGTAAATCGGGGCAGACTAATATACCCGAACTGGAGACCTGCTTTTCGGCTATTTACGGTTACATCCTGCTGAAAATGCAGCAAAAGCCGGTAAGCGACCAGACGATGGAGGCCATTAAGCAGATCAGCAGTTTTCTGGGTATCTTATCCGAGAAGTATCGTATGGAGAAGGAGGGGAAATTAGAAATAGAGGAATAAGAAACATCCTTGTTAAAAACGAATCGTATGAAAAACATATTGGTTACAGGAGCCAACGGTCAGTTGGGCAACGAAGTGAGACTACTGGCTCAGCTCCATCCGCAATTTAACTTTTTCTTTACCGATGTAGATACCTTGGATATCTGCGATAAAGAATCTGTAAAGGCTTACATGGTATCCAACAAGATAGATTATGTATTAAATTGTGCAGCATATACCGCAGTGGATGCCGCAGAAGATAACAGTGCCTTGTGCGACCGGATCAACCGCGATGCCGTGGCAAATCTTGGCGAAGCAGCCGCCCGGGTGGGAGCGAAGGTAATTCATGTGTCGACCGACTATGTGTTTGACGGCACCTCCTGCAAGCCTTACCGCGAAAACGATCAGACTTGTCCGGTTTCTGCCTATGGCCGCTCGAAGCTGGCCGGAGAAGAGGCGCTTCTTGCCGTATGCAAAGACTCTGTGGTAATACGTACGGCATGGCTTTATTCACCATTCGGCAATAATTTCGTGAAAACGATGCTTCGTCTGGGTAAAGAAAAGGAGAAGCTCACGGTGGTGTTCGACCAGGTAGGTACGCCAACCTATGCCGCCGATCTGGCTGTAGCGATGCTTTCTGTGATTGAAAATGCAGAAATAGGTAGCTTCCGGGCCGGAGTATATCATTACTCCAACGAAGGCGTATGCAGCTGGTACGATTTTACGGTAAAGATACATCAGCTGGCCGGGATAACGGACTGCAAGGTGTTCCCTGTGGGCTCGGATTCGTATCCAACCAAGGCCCGCCGTCCACACTACAGTGTATTGGACAAGAGCAAGATCAAAGATGTCTATCAGCTGGAGATTCCCCATTGGGAAACCAGTCTGCGGAACTGTCTGGAAAGATTAGCCGCATCAAATTAAGTTTATACATTATATTATATAGAAATGAGTCAGTTTTCAGAAGAGATCAGAAAGAGAAGAACGTTTGCTATTATCAGTCACCCGGATGCCGGAAAGACAACCCTTACCGAAAAGCTTCTGCTGTTTGGGGGAGCCATTCACGTGGCCGGTGCGGTAAAATCAAACAAGATCAAGAAAACCGCTACATCCGACTGGATGGAGATTGAAAAGCAACGTGGAATCTCGGTTGCTACTTCCGTGATGGGATTCAATTACGACGACTATAAAATCAACATTCTCGATACTCCTGGTCACCAGGACTTTGCCGAAGATACATTCCGTACCCTTACGGCGGTGGATAGTGTTATCATAGTGGTCGACATCGCCAAAGGGGTGGAGGCTCAGACCCGAAAACTGATGGAGGTATGCCGTATGCGTAAAACACCGGTTATTGTTTTTGTAAACAAGCTGGACCGCGACGGAAAGGATCCCTTCGATTTGCTGGACGAGATCGAAGAGGAGCTTCAGATCAATGTACGTCCCCTGAGCTGGCCCATCGATATGGGACAGCGCTTTAAGGGTGTGTACAATATTTTTGAAGAAAAGCTGAACCTGTATACACCCAGTAAGCAGTTCGTTACAGAAAATATTGAATTTAAGGATATCAACAGCCCCGAACTGGAAAACCATATCGGAGCACCTCTGGCTGTTAAATTGCGTAGCGACATCGAACTGATTGAAGGGGTATATCCCGAGTTTGATGTAAACACTTACCTGGCCGGAGACGTCGCTCCGGTGTTCTTTGGTTCGGCACTCAATAACTTTGGGGTAAAAGAGTTGCTCGACTGCTTTGTCCGCATCGCTCCCTCCCCTCGTCCGGTTCAGGCAATCGAACGTAAAGTGGAGCCGGAAGAGGATACCTTTTCAGGATTCGTTTTCAAGATACATGCCAATATGGACCCGAACCACCGCAGCTGTATCGCCTTTGTGAAAGTATGTTCGGGCCGTTTCGAGCGAAATGCCAACTACAAACACATGCGTCACGGAAAGATGATGCGCTTCAGCAGTCCCACAGCATTCATGGCTCAGAAGAAAGAGATAATGGATGAGGCGTTTGCCGGAGATATCGTAGGTTTACCTGATACCGGAAACTTTAAGATAGGCGATAGCCTTACAGCCGGCGAAGACCTTCATTTCAAAGGGTTACCCAGCTTCTCACCCGAGATGTTCAAATACATCGAGAACGATGATCCGATGAAGACCAAGCAGTTGAATAAGGGAATCGACCAGCTTATGGACGAAGGTGTTGCCCAGCTGTTTGTAAATCAGTTCAACGGCCGCAAGATTATCGGAACCGTTGGCCAGCTTCAGTTTGAAGTTATTCAATACCGTCTGCTTCACGAATACGGAGCGCAGTGTCGTTGGGATCCGATCAGTCTTTACAAAGCCTGTTGGATTGAAAGCGACAATGCCCAGGTGCTTGAGAATTTCAAGAAAAGGAAGGCTCAATATATGGCTGTAGACCGCGAAGGCAGAGATGTATATCTGGCCGATTCGGGCTATGTGCTTATGATGGCGCAGAATGATTTTCCGCAAATTAAGTTCCATTTTACGTCCGAGTTCTGATCGAAATTGTTTGACGTGATTATATGATCAAAACAGGCAGCCTGAGTAGTTTTCTACCCTTGGTTGCCTGTTTAGCTTTTCGCCGGCAGGACTCCTCTTGTCCTGCCCGCATCATAAACGTTAAACACACATTTCTTTACCGTTCAGTCTTTCTTTTTAGACATGGAAATCTCAATAATGAAAGAAAGAATCAGTCCCAGACCTCCAAAGAACAAAACCGATGCCCCGTATACAATGCCCGAAACTTCGCGCATGTTCCAGTCGTTTCCGAATTGGTTGTAAGGTAAGGCGTTGATGTTGATCAGGAAGCCCACCAGCAGACCCAGTCCGATTCCCGCCAAAAGCAGTCCGGCCTTCAGACTTGAGAATGAATACTTCTTGGTATAGCTGGGCAGACCCAGTTTACCTTCAAAAGCCGAAGCATCCAGCTTGTCGCCAATCTTTTCGATAATCGCCATACGTTCGTTACGTCTTACAAAGAGTTCGAACAAGCCGTATATTCCGGCGCAGATAATTGCCATTACTGTTGGCACCATAATAAAGTCTAACATAGTTGTACTGTTTTAATTGATTTGTTTTAATCCTTTGCCTTATTTGACGCACCTGCTTCCCGAAGGTTACAACCGGACACCTCAATACTAAAAACTTTTTTTATTTTTACAATTTTTCTGTATCCGTGTAACCAAACGATGTAACTTGCGTCCATAGATTATAGATGGAACTATATACAGATACATATTACATCCAACGTGTCCTTTCCGGAGATACATCCTGCTTTGCCTGTTTGCTGGATAAATACAGTAACCAGGTGCATGCTCTTATCTATAGGGTGGTGCATAACAGGGAAGATGCGGAGGAGCTTACGCAGGATGTATTTGTTAAAGTATTCCAATCGTTGAAGTCGTTCAAGGGGGATTGCAGCTTTTCGACCTGGATCTACCGTATTGCTTACAATACGGCGGTATCTTATACAAGGAAGACAAAATATGAGTACCTTGCCATTGAAGAGGAGCAGCTTTCCAATGTGTCGGAAGACGAGGTGAATGAATCCCTGGGACTGATCCGTAACAACGAGCAGATCGAACGGCTTGAAAAGGCTCTCGGCAAAATACCTGCCGACGAGCGTGCACTCATACTTTTGTTCTATATGCAGGAGAAAAGTATGGACGAAATTTCGGTTATCAGCGGTCTTACATTGTCTAATGTTAAAACACGCATGCACCGGGTCCGTAAAAAATTATTTGTGTTATTAAAAGAAATGGAGGATTAACGTATGAACACTACTTCCGATAAAACCGAACTGTTAAACAACCTTTTCAAACAACTCGACAAAGGTTCTTTATCGCCCTCGTTTCGTTCCGATCTGATGGGGCGGGTATTTGCTGAGGCAGCCAAAAAACGGAAAAGAGCGGAGCGGCTGGGATTGATAGCCGTTTGTGCCGCCTCGTTTGTGCTGGTTGTTTTGGCAGTGTTGGGTATGTTGTATACCAAAATTGTATTTCCAAGCATCGCCATGCCGGATCAGCCTGTTACCATCTTCTATCTTTTCATTGCCGCTTTGGTTGCATTGTTGTTGTTTGCCGACTATAAACTACGTGTTTTATTTAGGCGCAAACATCAAAAAAGTGAATCGGAATAGCTTGTTAATCAGAAAAAAAGGATTAAATTTGCACCCAGTTTTTGAGATATGACAATATAATGTCCAATTTACTAATTAACAAACAGTAGTAACAATTAAAGAATGGAAAATTTGAAGAACATTGTTCCGGTCGACAATTTCGATTGGGATGTATTCGAACAAGGCGAAACTTACGGTAATGTAAGTAAAGATGATCTTGTAAAAACTTATGACGAATCTTTGAGCACCGTAAAGGACAAAGAGGTTGTTATGGGTACTGTAACCTCGTTAAACAAACGTGAAGTTGTGGTTAACATTGGTTTCAAATCAGACGGTGTTGTGTCTATGGCAGAATTCCGTTACAATCCTGAACTTAAGGTAGGCGACGAAGTAGAAGTTTACATCGAAAGTCAGGAAGACAAAAAAGGACAATTAATCCTTTCTCACAAGAAGGCCCGCGCTACCCGTTCATGGGATCGTGTAAACGAAGCGCTTGAGAAAGACGAAATCATCAAGGGCTTTATCAAATGTCGTACAAAGGGTGGTATGATCGTAGACGTATTCGGTATCGAAGCATTCTTACCGGGTTCTCAGATCGACGTGAAGCCAATCCGCGACTACGATGTATTTGTTGGTAAGACTATGGAATTTAAGATTGTTAAAATCAATCAGGAATTCAAGAACGTGGTTGTTTCACACAAGGCTCTTATCGAAGCTGAACTTGAACAACAGAAGAAAGACATTATCTCTAAGCTTGAAAAAGGACAGGTACTTGAAGGTACTGTTAAAAACATCACTTCATACGGTGTATTCATCGACTTGGGTGGCGTTGACGGCTTGATCCACATCACCGACCTTTCTTGGGGTCGTGTATCTCATCCGGAAGAAATCGTTACATTGGACGAAAAGATCAACGTTGTTATCCTTGACTTCGATGACGAAAAGAAACGTATCGCTCTTGGCTTGAAGCAACTTACTCCGCATCCATGGGATGCTTTGGATGCAAACCTGAAGGTTGGCGACAAAGTAAAGGGTAAAGTAGTTGTTATGGCTGATTACGGTGCATTTATCGAAATCGCTCCAGGTGTAGAAGGTTTGATCCACGTATCTGAAATGTCTTGGACACAGCACCTGCGCAGTGCTCAGGATTTCATGAAGGTAGGCGACGAAATCGAAGCTGTAATCCTTACTTTGGATCGCGACGAGCGTAAGATGTCTCTTGGTATCAAACAATTGAAGTCTGATCCATGGGAAAACATCGAAACACGTTTCGCTGTAGGTTCTAAGCATGCTGCTAAGGTTCGTAACTTCACTAACTTCGGTGTATTCGTAGAAATCGAAGAAGGTGTAGACGGTTTGATCCACATCTCTGACCTTTCTTGGACAAAGAAAATCAAACACCCAAGCGAATTCACACAGATTGGTGCCGAAATCGAAGTTCAGGTTCTTGAAATCGACAAGGAAAACCGTCGTTTGAGCTTAGGTCACAAGCAATTGGAAGAAAATCCATGGGATGTATTTGAAACAATCTTCACAGTTGGTTCAGTACACGAAGGAACAATCATCGAAGTATTGGATAAGGGTGCTGTAGTATCTTTGCCTTACGGAGTTGAAGGTTTTGCTACTCCAAAACACCTTGTAAAGGAAGATGGCTCACAAGCTGTTGCCGAAGAAAAGATGGAATTCAAAGTAATCGAATTCAACAAGGAAGCAAAACGTATCATCCTTTCTCACAGCCGTATTTTCGAAGATGAGCAAAAGGGTGCTAAGAAGGAAGCTGCTGCAGGCGAAAAGAAACCAGCTGCTGCTAAGCGTAACAAGAAAGAAGACGAAGGAAATCAGGTTGTAACAGGTTCTGTAGAAAAAACTACACTGGGCGACATTGAAGAACTTGCTGCTTTGAAAGAAAAACTTTCTGGAAAGTAATCTTCTGATTTAAATATAGAAGAGGAGGTCTCCGTTGGAGATCTCCTCTTTTTTGTCTGTAACCGATTTATTGCCAAACGATCTGTCATCTATCATAAATTAGTCCGAATCCCTTTACTGGTGCGGCTTTTGCCAATGACAGATGGGTGGTGACAGATGCCGTGGATCTGTCATCTGTCACCATTCCTCTCCACGGATTGTATGTGTCTGCCTCCTGCTTGTTATAGTTCCCCGTTTATAGAGTAGGTGTTTCCTCTCTGTATTTAACCCGCAAACTAATCTATCTTAAGCATTTTCTTCGTTAGGATCTATTCGTTGGACCCAGGTCAACTAATCGTTGGACCAGTAAGTATTCGGTGTAGTACGTGTGCTAAAATAGTATTATTCTATTTATAGCTTTAGCAAGATAATTTTTTAGATTACTTTTTCCAGTTATGAGGTAATAGTTCCTTGTAATTTTTGGGATCACAG
>NZ_JBFWMI010000057.1:18982-23894 GCF_050251695.1 Macellibacteroides sp. | reverse complement strand
GGTAATGCCCAGATCAAATCCATGAAGAAGGTGGCCGGTACGTTAAAAATAGATCAGGCACAGTACCGCGAACTGGAATCGTTTACCAAGTTTGGTGGAGATATGGACCAGGTAACAGCTTTAACAATCGATAAAGGACAGAAAAATACCCGTCTTCTTATCCAGCCTCAGTATAATCCGATGCCGGTGGAGTACCAGATTGCCATTCTATTTTGTGGCACAACCGGTTTATTGAAGAATGTACCATTATCTAAAGTACATGCTTTCGAAAAGTCTTTCCTGAATATGCTGGAACAAAAACACCGTACAGACATTCTGGATAAGTTAAAGGAGGGAGTTATAGACGACGATTGCAAGCTTAAACTGAAGGAGATTGCAAAGGATATCGCCTCTTCATATTAAAAAAGGATGTAAATGGCTTCATTAAAAGAGATAAAAAATAGAATAACCTCCGTACAGGGAACCCAGAAGATAACCTCGGCCATGAAGATGGTAGCTTCGGCGAAGCTTCATAAAGGACAGCGGTTAATTGAAAACGCACTTCCCTATCAGCGTAAAATGGAGGAGATGCTTGCGCATGTTCAGTTGGGGGCAAACGATTTTGATTCGCCCTTTTCTGAAGTGCGTGATGTAAAAAAGGTGGCCATCGTGATCTTTTCGTCCAATACCGGACTGTGCGGAACGTTCAATGCCAATGTGATTAAGCAGGCTAAAGAGCTGATTGCCGAATACAAAGGGATGGAAATCCTGATTTATCCTGTGGGAAAGAAAATTGCCAAAGCCCTGGCCAAGGAGGGATACCCACTGCAGGAGATGTCCGACGAATGGGAGCACGAAGTTTCACCCTCCACAACCAACCAGCTGGCCTCGCAGTTGATGGATCTGTTTCTGGAAAGGAACGTAGATAAAGTGGTATTGTTGTATCATCGGTATCATGGTAAATCTACGCAGCTTCTTACCAGCGAGACATTTCTTCCTTTTCATCCGGAAGCGGATGATAGGTGGGCGATTCAAAATGCCAACTTTATCTTTGAGCCCGGATGCGAGGAGTTGCTGACTTCCCTGTATCCCCGCTACCTGAAATATAAGTTGTATGCGGTATATCTGAGTCACAATGTTTCCGAACATAGTGCCCGGATGATAGCGATGCAGACTGCAACCGATAATGCAGATAGCCTGTTAACGGACCTGAATGTCTACTATAACAAAACCCGACAGCAATCCATCACCAACGAATTGCTCGATATCATGGGCGGTTCCGGTAGATAAAAAATAAAGTATTCCTTCCTTTAGTTCTTTCTGTTAAGTTACGTAGTTCTAAGACAGTATTGTTTACTTGTTTTTACTTAAGGGAACTAATCGTTTGTCAGCTGTGTACCTTGCATTCAACATATGTTCAACGCAAGGTACACAGCTGTTCAACGCAAGGTAGACATATGTTAAACGAATAAGTGTCCGTTATGAAAAGATTAGATGATAACGACCAAAAAATAAGGATATACCTGGTTCGGATTAGTTGTTCTATATAAAAGGGCTGTAATTATCGGGTTAGCGTCTACGTGATACCATCTTGGAATGACAGATGACACTTGATGACAGATGATTTTTGGGATCTATCATGCTCTTAACTGTTTGTTGTATAGTGTTTTGTACGCTTAAAATGATAGATGACACTTAAAAGTGAAATTTTTCGTTTACCTTTGTGCCAAATCTCAATAAAGGCCAATGGCTGCAGTTAAGCTGACAACCGTTTATTGGGCACAATAGATAACGCTAAAAAACAATCGAAAGATGAAGAAGATATTATTGCTGGTTTGTTTACTTTCCGGACCATTTTACAGCTTGTTACAAGCGCAGACTCCCGAAGTGAAGGGGTTGAATACCATTAACCAACAGACAGCCGAAGCGCATATCGGTTTTCTGGCGGACGACTTGCTGGAGGGGCGTGAAGCCGGATTCAAAGGCGGTCGCCTAGCCGGAGCTTATATTGTTTCCTGCCTCAAGGCCATGGGCGTTTCTCCGCTTCAGGATTCTTACTATCAATCGTTCGAAGCATATAACAGGGAGCGGCAGAAAAGAGGTCGTTACCAGGTTCACCCCGATTCTATTGCTGTGTTGAAACAGCAAACGCATCAGTGTCTGCAATTAAACAATGTGCTGGCAAAAATTGAAGGAAAGAATCCGGATGAATATGTAATTGTTGGTGCTCATTACGATCACCTGGGAATGGATCCTGCCTTGGCAGGCGATCAGATTTATAATGGTGCCGATGATAATGCGTCTGGTGTGTCGGCCGTTTTGCAGATTGCCCGGGCTTTTCTGGCTACCGGAGTAAAACCGGAACGTACGGTGATCTTTGCATTTTGGGATGGCGAAGAGAAAGGTTTGCTGGGCTCTTCCTATTTCGTTCAGTCCTTTCCTTATATCGACCGGGTGAAGGGTTACCTCAATTTTGACATGATCGGACGAAATAACAACGAGGCTAATCCGGAGCATGTGGTTTATTTCTATACCGAGGCCCATCCTGTGTTCGGCGACTGGCTGAAGCGGGATATCAGCAAATACGGATTAAAGCTTAAACCCAATTACAGACCTTGGGATAAACCGGTTGGCGGCAGCGATAATGCCTCATTTGCAAAGCTGAATATTCCGGTGATCTGGTATCATACGGATGGCCATCCGGACTATCATATGCCCGGCGATCATTCGGATAAGATTAACTGGAGTAAAGTAGTGGACATCACCAAGGCGTCGTTCCTTAATATGTGGAATCTGGCCAACGAAAAGAAGTTTTAATTCGTTGGTTTATTCCAGTGTAACAGCGAAGCCGGCCAGTTTAGCCACATCTTCAGGTACATTGAAATCTACCTTTTCATTTTTGATGAAGTCGGCGAGCTGTGTCTGCTGATTTTCCGGAAAGTGACTCATAAAGGTTTTAAGCGAATTAAACTTTTTGGGCTTGCTTTTCTGTACAAGGTAATAGGTGTTTTTAAGAACAGTAGAGTAAACCTGGTTAGATCCTTCGTTCGAATGTTGTGTGGACAGGTAGCCTGTAAGGTATCCCGGGTTTATATTTTGTACTGTACCCGAATGGGATACTTGTCCGAATGCCCCTTTCTTACCCAGAAAGATCCGCTTCATACTCCAGTCAATCTGTAATTCGCCTTCGGTCAGCGGAACAACTTCCCTGAATTTCTGCTGAAAGGGAACAAATTTCCGGTTTTCGATAAAGATTGTATCTACCTGCTCCAACCCGTCCAGCACCATCAGTTGCTCCTTATCATAGTAAACCATTTCCCGTTTGCTCCCATCGTAATTAAAAGAGGCAGAAGCTTTACTGCCGTTTTTCATTTTAACGGTTGCAGGTTTGAAGGAATCAAACAGATACACCCTGTTACCTGCTTCCTGCGCAAACAACGTTCCGGATATGGGGGCTAATATAAATGCGAAGAGTAAATACAGTATAGATGCTTTCATCGGATCATTTATTAAGTTATCGGAACAAAGATACTAAATGAAATAAGTTTCCTGCATAACAGATAAAAAAAAGGTGCCTGAATATTCAGACACCCTTTATTGATTATTGAACCTTTATTTTTTCATCACCCACCATAACGGAGTTTGCGTATTATTGTCGCCGCCCAGCAATTGGATTGCCTGCTGGTAACTTTCTTTACTGTTCACCTCCATATTAGACGGATAGCGCATACGTTTTGGATAGAATTCCCAACGGCATTCCTTGGCAGTAGCCTTAGTTAGAGGAACTTCATAACTGCTGGGGTTATAGTCTACCTCCACAGCCTGATTTTCGAAGAATGGAAGTCCCAAACGTCTGTGGTCGCTCCATGCTTCCAGTGGTAACCAAGGATGTTGCGCGATAAACTTCTGCGTGATAATCTTTGTAAGATGATCGTTGTTGAACTGTCCGTTTTTGTAAATCGAATTTTTAGGATACGTGTAGGTCGTTGTTTTGTTTTCCTTCGTATATCCATCCACATAGCTTACAGTAAACGGTTGAGCTTCGGCTGTATGGTCGAATGCTACGGAAGTTCCCACTCTGTTGTATGCCTGCGAGGTGAGGTATTGATTCAGGAACTGGGATACACCGTGATACTCGAAGCTTGCAGCAATTCCACTTTCATAGTTTTGCTTGGCTGTGCCAGGTACAGTCCATCCGTATTCGGCTGCTTCGGCAAGCAGGAAGTAGGTTTCCCAAGGACCGAACCATACCCTTTTATTGGTGCTTTGTCTGTACACGTTAGAGATAGCCGGATAGTTCTGAGCAGCTCCGGTAAGTTGTGTTGACAAAGAACTGTATTTATCCCATTTGCCTGCTACCCATGTATTCCATGTCCACTTTGTTGTAAGCGTAATACTGCTGGCATCAATCTGACCGGTTGCCGGATTGGCAAGCTTGGCTTCTGTAGCTAAACCTAGATTCGGGAAGTAAACCTTACCATCATCATATCCGGGAATGTTGTAAAGAACAGTTGCACGTGGATCGATCTTATCAGGTAGTCCGTCGAAGAAATAACCTGCACTCGGATCATTGGTCGATGTAGGTAGATGCTGGTCAAGTCGCATACCCATATAGGTTGTTGCCGGTTTGATTACCGATTTCATATTATCTGGAACCTGAATATCAATTCCACCTAAACCCAGGAAAATGTTATTCAAAGTAGGAGAAATAAGCTGAGCGTTCCATGGGCGGGACATAACTCCGTCCAGATCGGTCCATCCGCCTCTTTCCTGAACCTGGGCAATGTCTGCCTGGGTAAGAATCAGACTTCCTTTTGCTGCATCTTCAAATTCACTTTTTGCCTTAGCCGGATCTACTACGCTTAAACGCATGGCACATCTTAGCCGTAATGAATTTGCATATTTTTGCCATTTTGCCATATCGCCGTTGTAG
>NZ_JBFWMI010000057.1:0-18882 GCF_050251695.1 Macellibacteroides sp. | reverse complement strand
ACTTCCTTTTGCTGCATCTTCAAATTCACTTTTTGCCTTAGCCGGATCTACTACGCTTAAACGCATGGCACATCTTAGCCGTAATGAATTTGCATATTTTTGCCATTTTGCCATATCGCCGTTGTAGTAAGGATCGGACTGGTTGTTCGTTCCTTTGATAGCCGACATGTCGATGCTTGGATCCAGTGCGGCACTTGCCTCTTTCAGCTCTTTAAGAACAAAGGTGTAGATTGACTGAACACTCTCGTAGGGAGAAACCGTACCGTCGTATTTGTTCAGCATCGGAATAGGTCCGAAGCTGTCGGCCAATTCTGTAATCAGATAGGCTCTCCAGATACGTGCCATTTGCAATACATTCTTTTCGTAAGCAGGAGCACCTTCGGCCACTCTTTTCTCACCCAGGTTTACGGCCAGGTTTGCCTGGTTAAGCCAACCAACTGCATAACCCGTGCTAAAGTAATCTGTATTCCATCCGTCATTGTCGGTTCCAATAGTAAATCCGCTTGCCCGTTCAAACCGGGCTGCCCGTTTCCATGTAAGTACAAAGATACGTTCGGCGATATGCGGATTTTGCTGAGCCCCCATGAACGATTTATTTAACAAGTGAGCCACTTGCACGTTTTCTTCGCTAACAGAATTGGGGTTTTTATTTATGTCTTCGAAATCACTGCACGCAGTTAACGCGAGCGCAACAGAAGCTAGTCCGATTAATAGTTTATTGAATGTTTTCATATTATTTTTCCTTCTATTTTAGAAACCAACTGTAACATTAAAAGTAAATGTGCGAGAAGTAGGTGCTGCTCCGTATTCAAAGCCTGTAGCATTGGTGTTGGTGGCAGTAACCGATTCCGGATCTATTCCTTCAAGGTGATACTTGATCATCCATACGTTGTTTGCAGTGAGCGACAAACGCAATCTTTGCAGGGCTGTTTTGGAAAGTAGTTTCTTGTCGAAATCATAGCCAATGGTGATGTTACGCAGACGGATATTGGTTGCATCGTATGTAAACGCTTCGCCCAGTCCCACGTTGCCGCTACCGGCTACACGCTCCCAATATAATTGTTGCGTAGTTGCTTTGCTGTTTACTGTATAGCTTCCACCGGTGCCAGCTACAACCGTGTTAGGAACAACAAATTCATCCCGTTTCCCATTTGCCACCGTTCCGGCTGCATTACCCATTCTGTACAGGTTAGCCGTAGTAGCAGAGAAGATTTCTCCCCCAATTCTTGCATCAATCAGGAAGCTTAGCGATATATTCTTATAGCTGAAGCTGTTGGTGATACCTAATAAGAAGTCGGGTTGCTGATTTCCCAGCTCGTACTGATCGGATGTAAGCAATGGAAGACCTTGTGCATCTACAATTACTTTACCGGCATGTTCGCCAGTTTCAACACGTTGGAACTTCTTTCCGTAAATGTCACCGTAATAGCTGCCTGTGCGGGCAACAATTTTAACGTCATCGAAGGTGCGTAATCCATATTCGTTTACACCTTCGTACAGATCGATAATTTTATTCCGGTTCAAAGAGGCATTTACCGTCATATCCCAGTTGAGGCCCTTCGGATTCTGCAGAATACCACCGTAAAGCATTAATTCCACACCTGAGTTCTGGATGTTACCAGCATTGATCTTACGGTCTGAATATCCGGAGAACGGGTCCATCGGAAGATTAAACAATTGTCTGGTTGCATTGGATTTATACCATGCAGCATCGATTCCCAGTCGGTTGTTGAAGAATTTAAGGTCGACACCAGCTTCCCACGATTTGATTAACTCGCTTCGTACGGTTGGATCGTACAATGTACTACCTGGTGCTGCGGTTGGGTTACCATTCGGATCTTTCCCCATGGTATATACTGTGTATAATTGATATGGATCCAAGTCGTTACCAACTTCTGCATAGGAGGCTCTTACTTTGGTGAAGGTCAGCCATTCAGGCATGCTTCCTCCGTTTTTGTCGATCATATCTGAAATTACGGCCGATAAGCTAACGGATGGATAGAAGTAAGAACGATTCTCTTTGCTCATGGTAGACGACCAGTCGTTACGTCCGGTTACGTCCATAAACAACCAACCATCCCAGTTCATTTGCAATGAACCGTAAAGAGAGTTCATTTTCCGGCGTACTTCCGATGCATCGACAGATACACTCATCTTATCTACACTGTTGTTGATTGAGAAGAGGTTAGGTATCAACAAGTCGCCTGTGTTGATAGACATTTTTTTCCTGTTTTGTGTCATCAGGTTACCTCCAACAGTAATAAAACCTCCAAATTTGTCGATCAGATTATCCTTTTTAAAGGTAGAAAGAAAACTGTAGTTGTTTTCGAAGAATGTTTCGGATGCTTCGGAATAATATCCTTTAGGCCTTACATTACCTCCGGCATACAGTTTACCTGTTGTGGTAGTGGTGTAATAGTCGGTACCACCCCTCAGTTCTAGTCCCCACCAGTCGGTTACCTGATACGAAAGAGACATGCTTCCCAGTAAGCGATTACGTGTGTCCTGGTTGGTTCTGTATTTAGAAACCCAATAGGGGTTTTCCTGTGGTGTCTGCTCGGTATCCCACCAGATCATCTTACCATCTTCGTTGACTGATCTTTCCAGCAATGTAATATCCAACGATCTTGGCAACAGGTAAATCGTACTAAATGCGTTGGATTGGTTTATACCCTGTATCGGGCGGTTTTTAGCATTGTTATTGATGTAGTTTACTTTACCGTCCAGCTTCCATTGCTTCTTTGAACCGAATTCGGTCGTTCCTCTCAAATTTAAAGAGGTCTTATCAAGTTCGGCACCCGGAACGATACTTTTGTCGTCCGATCTGTTTATAGATGCGAAGACTGAAGTACCTTCAAAACTTTGTTGAAAAGAGATCCCTTCATTAAAGGAAGTCCCGGTATTGAAGTAATTGCCGATATTATCGAATGTCTTCAAAGGAGCCGATTGTCCGTCCCATCTTTCCACCGTTTGTGAGCCGTCTGCCAACGGACCCCAGCTTGCTCTTGATTTAACATCGTAAATGTTGGTCGAACCTTGTCCGAAGTTATTCTGTAGCTCCGGTTTCAGGAAAATACTCTCGGTTGATACTCCCGCATTTACCGTAATTCCCAATCCCGTCTGTTTCTTTCCGGACTTGGTGGTAATCAAGATTACACCGTTACCAGCGCGTGATCCGTACAATGCAGCTGCCGAAGCACCTTTCAGTACGTTCATGGATTCGATGTCTTCCGGATTTATATCCCCAAGACCGTTACCCATATCCGGACCTTCATTACCCCATACGTCGGCTACACCACCGGTAAAGTTATCCATCGGCACCCCGTCGATAACGATAAGAGGTTGATTGGAACCCGTAAGTGAGCTGTTACCGCGAAGCACAATTTTAGATGATCCGCCAGGACCGTTGCTGGAGCGTACTACCTGTAGTCCGGAAACTTTACCGGACAACGCGTTGGCCAGGTTATTTTCTCTGGCTTCAATCAGTGCATCTCCTTTAAGCTCCTGAGTTGCATATCCCAGTGCTTTCTTTTCACGTTTAATACCTAAAGCGGTTACAACAACTTCTTCAATTACTTTGGTGTCTTCAACCAACGTTACGTTGATAGAAGATTGTCCGGTATAACGTATTTCTTGCGTTGTATAACCGATAAAGGAAACCTGAATAGTTTGTCCGTTGCTGATTTCCAGGGAGAAGTTTCCGTCTACATCACTGATGGTCCCTATGGTTGTACCTTTAATTGCTACAGAGGCTCCTGCGATCGGCCCCATTGCATCCTGGATTTTTCCCCTTACTCTTTGATTTTGTTGTGGAATTCCAGCATTTCCATTTTCAGCTTCATTTGCCACTAATACAGAGCCTGAGGAGCTTAGTAGGGCAAAAAGCAAAATCAAACCGATTTGTTTAATGAAATTTAACATAACAGATGATTTAATTAGTAAATAGTTGATAATTTCTCTTTTTCTGAATAATAAGGCTTATAGTGATTTATAAAATAGTAAATGTGTTCGTGGCTAATTGTATTTGTTTTTTGTTAAGTAATCAGCGCGTCGTTTCTTCATTTTTTATTATAACATAAATTACTATTGTTTAGTTTTTTTAAACGCAGGGGTTGCTGAAATTATTTTTAATAACTTCAGGTAATGTTGTGAAAATAAATAAGATATGGAAAGGTTAATTGTTGGGGTTATTGTAAATATTTGTATAATTTGTTTTGAGTTCGTTATACATTTTGAGATAACAGGGCACCTCTATGTTAAGATCTTTCGCACATTGCACAATATAGCCTGTAATAGACTCTAATTCGGTTTGAGCACCTTTAAGAAAGTCGGAATGCATGGACGTAGTAGAATTGTAAGGCATTTTTCGTTGTCCTTCAATTATTTCATCCCGGCTGTTTGGAGGGAAAGAGATACCCATGGCAGTAGCTACTGCAATAAATTCGTCGGCTAAAGCCAACAGATCGTCCGTGTGAAGGTCGAGAACCTTGCCGATCGGCAGATTGTAGTACGAAGTGAGGGTTGCAGCGGTAGAGATGCGAAAGAATTTTTTCCAGATCCGATCGGTGATATTCTCCGGATTAAACGCATTGATCCCTGCAGCAGTCAGAAGAGATAATAACCGGACTTGTTTTTCTTTATTTCCGGACAAGCTCCCGAAATAGAATTGATCGTTTTCAGAATACTTACAGATCTTTCCGGGTTCCGATCTGCGGGAAACGATATACACGCATCCCTGCCATACTTCGTTTGATGGCAGGATGCGTTGTATTTGTTCTGATATATTAGCTCCATTAAGCAATGGGATAATCACCGTCTGTTCTCCGATAAGAGGTTTTAATTGTTGTATGTTAGCCTCCAGATCGTAGCTTTTAGTGCAAAGAAAAAGATAATCTACCACCCCGATATGTAATGGCTGGTCGGTAGCAAGTGCTGGAAATGCTGTAAAGCTTTCAGTAGGCTCTTCAACCTTGAGGCCGTTTTGCCGGATGGCATCCAAATGTTCGTTACGGGCAATAAAAAAGATGTCGGCAACATCCGAATTATGGTAGTAACGGGCAAGTTTTCCGCCGTAATATCCTCCAACTCCTCCAATTCCTGAAAAGGCAATACGTATTTTATGCATGACTACAGACTTTTTATTTTGTAAAACAACAGGGCTACACTCTTTGTTCGTTATCTTTTTTGATACAATGGCCAGTTGGGATCGTCCACATGCGATGCAAGCATCAGCTGCTTTAGTGTGGAAACCATTTCCGGATGGCTGGCAGCCACGTTATGTATTTCTTGCGGATCGGCAGCAATGTTATATAATTCATAGTAACTGGCAGCTTCGTTGTTCGCTTTAAAACGGATCAGTTTCCAGTCTCCTTTGCGAATGGCCTGTTTGCCTCCCTCTTCCTGAAACTCAAAATAAAGAGATTGATGCTCCTCTTGTTTTCCCTTCCCTGTAAGTGTAGGCAGAATACTTAGGCCATCACCTTCTTTTGTTTTTTGTCCGGTTATCTGGGCAAAAGTGGGCATCATATCCCAAAACGAACACATAAACGGTGTTTCTTTACCCTGAGCAATTGATCCGGGCCAAACTGCGATAAAGGGTACCCGGATACCTCCTTCATACAAGTCTCGTTTGTGTCCCCGATAGATTCCGTTCCCGTTGAAAAAATCAGGATCGGCCCCTCCTTCTTTGTGCGGGCCGTTATCACTGGTGAATACAATCATCGTATTTTCGTACAAGCCAAGTTCTTTTAATTTGGAGACAACCTGACCAACGTATACATCCAAACGGTAGACCATGGCAGCGAAGGTTGCTCTTGGATATACCTGCGAACAGTATCCGCCTTTACGGAAAGCGGCTCCGCTATCAATGCCTTTATAGGGTGTTTCGGGATACATCCCTCTGAATTTTTGAATGATACTGTCTTCTGGTACGATTAATTCTGCGTGAGGCAGTACATAGGGAAGAAACAGAAAGAAGTTTTCATCCTTGTTTTTCTCAATAAATTCGAGGGCCTTGTCCTGTATCAGGTCTTGGGTGTACGAACCGTAACCTCCATTATAATTACCCGGAAGCTCAATACGCTTGTCGTTTTCCCAAAGATGGTCGGCATAGTAATTGTGTGCCAACAGCTGGCAATTGAAGCCATAGAAATTATCCACCCCCTGCTTATTGGGATCTCCTTCAGAACCGGGAGAGCCTAATCCCCACTTTCCAAACGCTCCTGTTGTATATCCTGCTTGTTTAAATATGGAAAAGAGTGTCTGGGTTCCTGCAGGTAAAGCAAATTGACCTTCGGGCTGAACCTCCTTGTTTCCCCGGATAGGGGTATGACCGGTATGCAGACCGGTTATCAGACTGGAGCGGGAGGGGGCACTTACGGTTGTTCCCGAGTAACATTGGGTGAAGCGTAGTCCTTCTTGAGCAAGCTTGTCGATATTGGGTGTTTTGAATTTTTCCTGACCGTAACAACTCAGGTCTCCATAGCCCAGGTCGTCCGCAATAATGAATACAACGTTGGGGCGTTTATTTTTATCCGTTTTTTTGTTGCTGGCAGTTGTAAGCTGAGGCGAAAAAGCTGTTCCTGCTACCAAGCCAGTAAGTAAAAGTGTTTTCATGTCTTCTCGATTTAGTTTGGGGCAAAATTAAGAAGATTTGGCAACTAACAAGGCATGAACATAAAAAAAAGGCAGTTATTATGAAATAACTGCCTTTAGTGACCCGGGAGGGGCTCGAACCCTCGACCCATTGATTAAGAGTCAATTGCTCTACCAACTGAGCTACCGAGTCAACGTTGTTGGTGTATGTGTGAAATCGACATAATGTAGTATTATCTTTTAGTGACCCGGGAGGGGCTCGAACCCTCGACCCATTGATTAAGAGTCAATTGCTCTACCAGCTGAGCTACCGAGTCTTACAGATATATACTATCTTTTTGTTTTGATTGCGGGTGCAAAGATACTGGATTTTATTTTACTGCCAAACTTTTTTCCCGCTAATTCAATCAAATTCGAATATTTCTGAAGGGGTGGTTCGTTTAAGAGCCGTGAGTGTTACATCTTTTCCTACTCGTATCCCTTCCTGAAAAAGCCTGATATTGATGGTCTTACATGCTAATTCCGGATGGTTGTTGTCTCTGCTTAAATGACATAGCCAGATATCTTTTAAATCGGGCGTGTAATTGGTTGCAAGAAACTCTGCTGCCTCGCGGTTGCTCAGATGCCCGGTCGGACTGGAAACCCTTTCTTTTAAAAAGGCAGGGTAGGTGCCGAATTTCAACATCTCTTCGTCGTAATTTGCCTCAATTATCAGGTGGTTGGCCATCGACATGTATTTTTTTACAGTATCTGTTATATGGCCGACATCGGTAGCGAAAGTAAACTTATGATCCTTATAACAGATATGATAACCAACATTATCTGTACTGTCATGCGGAACTTCAAAAGCTACAATAGAGAAATCCCGTATCATGAAGGGTACCTCTTTCTGGATGATTCTTCTGGATCCGTTTAATGTTTCTTCTACATAGCGGCTATTGTCTATTCCGCGGTGCACATCAGCAGTAGAGTATATGGGGAGATACATTTTCTCACCCAGGTATCCAACTGTTTTGATATGATCAGCGTGATCGTGCGTTACAAGTACTGCGGCTATCTTTGATATATCTATATTGTTGTCTTTGAGTACTTTCTTGATTGTCCTGAAGCTGATTCCGGCATCAATAAGAATCCCGAAATCAGGTGTCCCAAGGTAATAGCAGTTGCCGCTGCTTCCACTTGCCAAACTAAAAAAGGATAATTTCATACGAATAAAATTTTAATAAGGAAGGCCTGGCAGGCATAAGTAATTTCATACATGCTCGTTTCATATTATTATGCATCACCGCCTCTCTTTAATCAATTTAAAAATCAGCGTAACGTTTCCGGGATGCTGATTTCGCCTATAAGTGAACAATTCATGTGTTCTTTCACCTCTTCGGGCGAAAGACCGTGTCCAAATAAAAACATCAGTTTGGCTACGGCACTTTCTGTAGTACTGTCGAATCCGCTTATCACTCCCGCTTCCAGAAGTTTATGTCCGGTTTCATAGCGGTGCATCTCTACACTACCTGCACTGCATTGAGTTATATTTACAATTACAATTCCTCTGTCTACCGCATCTTTCAGCATATTAAGAAACCACTCCTGACTAGGTGCATTTCCGCTGCCGAAAGTTTCCATAACAATTCCTTTAATACCCGGAATATTCAGGATACTTTCAATCACCAGAGGTGATATGCCGGGGAAGAGTTTTAATATGGCTACATTTCTGTCCAACAGATAATGTGGCTTCAAGGGCTTTCTGGATACCGAATGGTATATCTGTCGGTCGTCGTATTTTATATAAATACCTGCATGGGCTAAAACCGGATAATTATAAGACCGGAAGGCATTGAAATGATCCGCATTTATTTTGCTGGTACGGTTGCCTCTCATCAAGTCGTTTTCAAAGAAGATGCATACTTCGGGAACGATAGGCTGGCCGTTCTCTTTAGCGGCAGCTATTTCAATAGCTGTTATCAGATTTTCTTTTCCATCCGTACGCAACATGCCGATCGGAAGCTGAGAGCCGGTCAGTATTACCGGTTTGCTCAGATTTTCGAGCATAAAGCTGAGTGCTGAAGCTGTAAACGACATGGTGTCTGTTCCGTGAAGGACAACAAATCCATCGTAGGTATTGTAATTATCCGCAATAATCTTCACAATCTTGGTCCATGATTCAGGTCCCATCTCTGACGAGTCCATAGGTGGGTCGAATTGGATGGTGGAAACGCCATAGCCAAGCTTTTTAAGTTCGGGCATATGCTCTTTGAGGTGCTGAAAATTAAAGGATTCAAGAACTCCTGTTTCAGAGTTTTCAATCATCCCGATGGTTCCTCCCGTATATATAAGCAGGATGGATGCGTTTTCTTGCTGCGTATTCATTTTATGAAGCTTGGAATAAATTACTCACAAAGATACTATTTTTTCTCAATTAACTTTCTTCCCCTTTTAATACTGGTACACTTACATGATATTTTACGGCAATAACACGAATTACAAATACACTTACAGCCGTAATAAACTGTATAATGGATGAAGACATACCGGTAAATGTACACAAATAGTAGATGAATCCACCAAATACGCATGCTAAAGCATAGATATCTTTTCTAAAGATCAGTGGAACCTCATTTATTAATGTATCCCGCAACATTCCTCCAAAGGATCCGGTTATGGTTCCCATCACAATGGCTACCCACATCGGAAATCCGAACTCAAGGGTTTTAACAATACCAACCACGGCAAAAAGGCCTAATCCGATGGCATCGAAAATAAAGAACGTGTTATTGAGCCTGATTACGAACTTCTTAAATATGATAACAAACAATAAGGCCAGTCCGGAAACAGTTAAATAGGAGGCCTGCTCCATCCAAAATGGAGTAGCGTTAAGGAGTAAATCGCGGAGAGTACCACCGCCAACAGCCGTAACCAGTCCGATTACATAGGCCCCGAACCAGTCAAATTGTTTGGCAGAAGCCAGCCTTATTCCGCTTATAGCGAAGGCAAATGTGCCGGAATAATCGCAAAGTGTAATAAAATCTATCATTGTGTTTTGTGTTTTGCGTGCAAAATTAATTATAATTTATACGTAAATAGGGTGAAAGATAGCAAAAACAAATTGTTTTGACCGATTTCTTGTACATAGTTAACTCCAGAAGTGCAATTAATAGGAAGCCGACCTTTATTTGTTAAGTTTTAGTCCATATTTGATTTAAACTAAACGAGTCTGATTATGTTATAATAATATAACTTTGCACGCGAATTAGCCCTTTGGACAAATTATTAATATACACTTCAGGAAAATAGATGTGTAAATATAATAGAGTGATGAATAAATACCTGATTTTGTTTTTATTGTTAATAGGTGTGGAGCAAGGCATCCATTCTCAAAACTTTCCGCAAATAGATGCAAGAAAATATGAAAGCGATTCCATACGGATTTTGCCTAAAAGGCCCTGGCTTGCAGCATCTGAGGCCTTTGGCGTTAATATGTTGATATGGGGGATTGACCGTTATGTGGCAAAAGTCGATTTTGCATATATCAATTTCAATACTATAAAAGATAACTTCAGGAAGGGGCCTGTGTGGGATACGGATATGTTTTCAACCAATCTGGTTGCACATCCTTATCACGGATCTCTTTACTTTAATGCTGCCCGAAGCAACGGATTAAATTTCTGGCAGTCGGTACCCTATAACGCAGCCGGAAGTTTTATGTGGGAGTTCTTTATGGAGAACGAATATCCGTCTATAAATGACTTGATGTCTACCACCTTCGGAGGTGCGGTTTTGGGAGAAATCACCTTTCGGCTTTCTGATTTATTTATAGATGACCGTACCACTGGCGCTGAACGTGTAGGACGCGAGATTCTAACAGGGATTATTTCACCCATTAGGGGAATTAACCGTCTTATTACAGGTGATTCATGGAGATACAGGGCATCCAAAGGACGGTCGTTCCGATCGGTTCCGGTTACATTCGAGCTAAATATGGGACCTCGTTTCCTTGCAGAGCAGGAAGCATCCAGTAAAGGAACTATCGGGATGCATTTAGGTATGCGTTTGGATTACGGCGATCCCTTTAATGACGATTTCTATTCTCCTTATGAATGGTTTCAATTAAGAGCCGGATTAGATTTCATATCAGACCAACCCATGATTAATCAGGTGAATGCTATAGGTGCCTTATGGGGAAAAACAATCTGGACCAAGGGTAACAGAGGACTTACCACCGGGATATTTCAACATTTCGACTATTACGATTCTCAGTTGCCGGATGGAAGTTCGAGGGAGGTAGTTCCTTATCGTATTTCGGAGGCAGTTGCTTTCGGAGGGGGACTTCTATTTAAGCAATCGGCCGACGAAAATGATAAAGTTGACTCCTATGCAGAGCTTTATCTCAATGGTATTGCTTTAGGGGCCAGTGTTTCCGATTATTTGAAGGTTGATGACCGAGATTATAATATGGGAAGCGGTTACAGCTTTAAGTTCTCGGCAGGGGTTACTTATCAGAAGCAATGGTCTTTTTTGCTAAACCTGGAAAATTATCATATTTATACATGGAAAGGATATGATACGGATGTAGACTGGTCGACTGTGGATCCGGAAACATTAAACGTGCAAGGCGATAAAAGCGATGCACGTTTAACGGTATTTAGTTCTAAACTTATTTACTACTCAAAGAAAAAATGGAACCTGAGTATCACCAATCGTTACTTTTCACGAAAAACGGATTACAGATATTATCAGGATGTTACTTATTCTACATACGATGTAATGTTGAGTCTGGGTATGCGAATTTAGTTTTTTCGTTCAAGTTCCTGCAGGTTTTCAAGCTTCTTCCGCTGTAAGAATTCATAAATACCCTCCAGATGTTCGGTAACTTTTTTGTTGCCGAACTCGTAGACCTTGGTTACAAGTCCATCCAGGAAGTCACGGTCGTGCGATACAACAATCAAAGTCCCGTCGAAATCCTTCAACGCACTTTTCAGGATATCTTTCGTCTTCATATCCAGGTGATTGGTGGGCTCATCCAGAATAAGCAGATTCACCGGCTCCAACAGTAGCTTTATCATGGCCAGACGGGTTCGTTCTCCTCCCGAGAGTACTTTGACTTTCTTGGTGGAGCTTTCTCCGCCAAACATGAACGCCCCCAGCAGATCCCGGATCTTGTTACGTATATCACCTATAGCTACATCGTCTATGGTTTGGAAAACCGTTAAATTCTCGTCAAGCAACGAAGCCTGGTTCTGGGCAAAATAACCGATCATCACGTTGTGTCCCAAAGTTAGCGTACCATCGTAGCCAATCTCTTTCATTATACATTTAACTAGCGTAGATTTCCCCTCACCGTTTTTACCGACGAAAGCAATCTTATCACCACGTTCAATGGTGACGTTGGCGTTTTTAAACACCGTATGATCGCCATAGCTTTTTGAAAGGTTCTCTATAATGACAGGATAATTTCCCGAACGGGGAGAAGGCGGAAATTTAAGGCGCAAAGCCGATGTATCCTCTTCGTCCACTTCAAGCAATTCAAGCTTCTCAAGCATCTTAACCCTGGATTGAACCTGGAGTGTTTTGGAATAAGTACCCTTAAACCGCTCGATGAACTCTTTTGTTTCAGCAATAAACTTTTGTTGTTCGTCGAAGGCTTTCTGCTGCTGCTCCCTGCGCTCCTTACGTAAATTAAGATAAGATGAGTAATTCACTTTGTAATCGTAGATACGTCCCATGGTCACCTCAATGGTGCGGGTTGTTATATGATCGACAAAGGCCCGGTCGTGACTAATCAATACAACGGCTTTTGCGCTGTTGATAAGGAAATCTTCAAGCCATTGGATCGACTCTATATCCAGGTGATTGGTGGGCTCATCCAATAAAATTACATCCGGCTTTTTAAGCAAAAGCTTGGCAAGTTCAATTCTCATTCGCCAGCCACCGCTGAAGTCGCTCGTCTGACGATTGAAATCTTCTCTTTTAAAACCTAATCCCAATAAAGTCTTCTCTATATCAGCATCGTAATTGGTCTCTTCGATGGAATAAAACTTTTCGCTGAGTACAGACACTCTTTCTATCAATGCGTAATACTCTTCCGAATCGTAATCTGTTCTGGTTTCCAGCTCTTTGTTGATAGTTTCAATTTCTGACTCCATCTCGTGTAAATGAGAAAAAGCCTGAGCCGTTTCTTCAAAAACCGTCCGTCCGTCTTCTGTCATCAAATGCTGTGGAAGATAGGCGATTACCGTATCTTTGGGAGCTGATATCTTTCCTCTGGAAGGCTCACGCACTCCAGCCAGAATTTTCAACAGGGTAGATTTTCCCGCTCCGTTTTTACCCATAAGGGCGATACGATCTTTTTCATTAATAACAAAGGATATATCTGCAAATAGTGTAGAACCACCAAACTCAACTGTAAGCCCGTCAACTGAAATCATATTAATCTTTTAAAATGAGGCGCAAAGATAGCCGTTTTATTTGGTAGAATAAAATAATGAGCCTATCTTTGCACCGCTAATACAAACAGCTTTAATAATTTATTCAAAAAGATGGCAACAAAAATCAGATTGCAAAGACACGGTCGTAAAGGTTATGCCTTTTATCAAATCGTAGTCGCAGACAGCAGGGCTCCACGTGATGGAAAGTTTATTGAAAGGATAGGTTCTTATAATCCGAACACTAATCCTGCTACAATAGATTTGAATTTCGAAAGAGCTTTGTATTGGTTACAGGTAGGTGCCCAACCTACAGACACTACTCGTAATATTCTTTCTAACGAAGGAGTATGCTTGAAAAAGCACTTATTGGAAGGTGTTAAAAAGGGTGCTTTTGACGAAGCAGCTGCAGAATCTAAATTCCAGGCTTGGTTAACTAGCAAAAACACTTCATTGCAAACTGCTAAACAAAAAGATGGAGAAGCAGCCAGAGCGGCAGCTAAAGCTCGTTTGGAAGCAGAAAAAGAGGTGAACAAGGCAAAAGCAGAAGCTTTAGCTCAGAAGAAAGCTGAATTAGCTGCCGCCGCAGCAGCAGCAAATGCCCCTGCAGAAGCTCCAGAAGCAGAAGCTCCGGCAGCAGAAAGCGCTGAATAATTTGTGTAAAGCCAAATAGAGAGAGGTTACCCGAAAGGTAGCCTCTTTTTTATTGTTTAAAAATTGAATATCAGAAGAAAACCGTACATTTACCGCCTCGAAGAGATTACTTGATGGCAGGCATCCATTCGAGATGCCCAGAGGTAATTGCTTCTGAAATAATAGTAAAATGGAAGAAGATTTATTGAAACAAAGAACACAGCGATGGATTGTTTCATTGTCTGTATTAATTCTGGTAGGGAAGTTTCTGGCTTATTACCTCACTAATTCCGTGGGTATATTAACCGATGCTATGGAAAGCATTGTTAATGTTACAGCTGGATTTATCAGTCTTTTCAGCCTGTACGTTTCCAGCAAGCCCAAAGATAAGTCGCATCCATTTGGTCATGGTAAAGTAGAACTTATCTCTGCATCAATAGAGGGTATACTTATCATGGTGGCAGGTTTGCTAATTATCTACGAAGCCATTAAGCGTCTTTACGAGCCTACACTTATCAGTAAACTGGATATCGGTATTTTAATTGTTGCCCTTGGCGGATTATTCAATTACCTGATGGGCTGGTATAGTATCTCGATAGGACGCAAACATAATTCCATCGCTTTAATAGCCGGAGGTAAACACCTTCAATCCGATACCTATTCTACCATCGGTCTGGTCTTGGGGCTTACGTTGCTCTATTTTACAAAACTGAGCTGGATCGATAGTGCTCTGGCCCTTATTTTTGGATCCATCATTGTGATAACCGGAGTCAATATTCTTCGCAAAACGGTAGCGACTCTGATGGATGAAGCCGATGTGCTGGTGCTTGAAAGCATGGTGAAGGCCATTTCAACGCACCGGAAGGATGATTGGATTGATATACATAATATGAAGACGATCAAATATGGGAGTCAGCTTTTTGTAGATTGTGATCTTACTTTGCCATGGTTCTATAATATTAATGAAAGTCATAAGGCCTGTGATGAGCTAAAGGCTTTGCTTACCCGGGAGTTTTCGGGGAGGGTGTTGGTTTCCATTCATTCGGATCCTTGCGATGCAAAACATTGCGAGCATTGTAAAGTGAAGGGATGCTTGTATAGGATAGAAGCATTTAGGGAAGAGCATGAACTTACACTGACCGAGCTTACGCAAACAGACGAAGATAGAAATGAATAATTCATAAAAAAAGCTGTAAATATTTTACAGCTTTTTTTATGTGAATCATCAGGAATCTTATTTACCCAACAAGTAACTGTCTATTTGTTTTACAAACTCTTCTCTAGGAAGAGCACCCATTGCTTTTTGAGGTTTTCCCTTAACAGGAACAAAAAGGATGGTAGGGATGCTTTGAATGCCGAATGTTCTGGCTAACTCCTTTTCATTATCTACGTTAATCTTATAAACAACGATGTCGTTTTTATACAGAATCGCCAGGTCGTGCAAGATGGGAGCTACCTTTTTGCAAGGACCGCACCAGTCTGCATAGAAATCGATAATGCAAGGTTTATCACCTTCGTAAACCCATTCATTCTGATTCTTTTCGTAATTATAAACCTTAGTCAGGAAACTGGCCTTGTCAAGAACGATCACTTCGCCCTTGGCTGCAGTTTTATTCTCTCCTGATTCCGGTTTTGCGTTCATTACACAGCTAACCAGCAGGAAAGTAAATGAAATAAATAATAAGTTTGTCCACTTTTTCATATAAGACGAATTTCATCTGTTAATATTACTATTACAAATGTAACAATAATAAGTATAGAACGTTTAGCGATCCTGTGGAATTAAAGAATTTTAGGTATAAGTCAAAAAAAAGAATATGAATCCTTGCCAGTGTGGAAAAAAGAACTACCTTTGCACTCGCTATTGAAAATTATTCAAACAGCATGCCATTAGGAGAGATGGCAGAGTGGTCGATCGCGGCGGTCTTGAAAACCGTTGAACTGAGAGGTTCCGGGGGTTCGAATCCCTCTCTCTCCGCTGAAAGGTCTGGATAAAACCAGGCAATAACAGAACAGAAACCTACAAGTCATTGACTTGTAGGTTTTTTTTGTATCCAATTATATTTCTTAGTTGCAATATTTTTTGCCATCCCTTTAAAAATAAATAAATGAAATGGTAGAACCGAATACCAATATAGCCTTCCCCACAGTCCTAAAGGACGGAATGTGGCTGTTTGAATCAATTCATTCGCACTATTTATTTAAAATTCCAACCAAGCTTCACCCGGTAGTTTCATTTCAGCGTAAAGCAGCAATCGCTTTTTGTTTCTATCGGCGACTAGCACCCGCCAGAAGTCTAAAGCTTCTCCCGCGAATATTTCAGTATCACTTTTTCTTCCACGTCTAATTCCTGTACCTCCAACAATCTTGTCAAGGAAGCCTCGAATATTCCATAGCCAGTCGGCGTAATACCAACCACGTTCTCCGCCAATAGCAAATATATTATCTAACGCTGCGTCAGGCTCATCTAATTTTACTATTTTCTGATCACTAAAACAACCTTTAGTGGGAACAGATATATGTGCCGATATCCCGTTTACCAACACCTGGCTGCTTAAGGCATCTGTCCAGCTCGATAATACCTGATTTTGTTCAATTCGGTCAAAAGCTAACTGTATGGCTTCTTTGTAACTGATAAGCTTTATTGGAAATAGTTGAGGGAGATTGTTGGGTTTACAGACTACTTCTACTTTCATGCTTTTTACAAGGTTCGTAGCCAGCGAAAAGTTGGTTGATGTTACGAAGTACAACCAATAAGAAGATAGCTTCGGTGTCATAACAGGTACTACAAATATATGTCGTTTCAGATTTCTTACTTCTCCAAACTGGAGTAGCATTTCTTTAAAAGTCAATACATCTGGCCCTCCAATATCATAGCTCTGGTTATATGTTTCTTCACGAAGTAATATTGCTGATAAATATTCGATTACATTCCGAATAGCTATGGGTTGGCATTTAGTTTTAAGCCATTGCGGAGCAATCATAATTGGTAATTTTTCAACCAAATCGCGCATTATTTCAAAAGAGGCACTGCCCGATCCTACAATTATACCAGCTCTCAAGGTTGTTAATGCAACTCTAGAATTAGCAAGTATTGTTTCTACATTTTTACGAGACTGTAAATGTTTCGACAAATGTGCTTCGTTTACAATCCCACTCAGATAAATAATTTGTTTGACATTTGTTCCTTCTATTCGCTTGACGAAATTTTGAGCCGATCGTTGTTCCATTTCACTGAAATCGCCTGATGAAGTAGACATTGAGTGTATAAGATAATATACAACATCTATGTCTGAGGGTATATTAGCTAACGATTCAGGCTTTAAAAAATCTACTTCTATTTTTGTAACTTGTGCTGTCCAATCATCGTGAATATAAAATCTTTTTACATCACGTACGCAACATACAATAGTATGTCCGGCATCTACTAAAACAGGTAGAAGTCGTTGAGCAATATATCCCGTTGCACCTGTCAATAATATTTTCATGACAATTATTTATTAATTAAAAACAATAAAGTTTTTCTTTTTGTTTCTAATTATCTTGAAACTATAGGGAAATATCTTATAACAAAGAAATAAAGAGGGTGTGTCAATTACTTTGTTGTGACACACCCTCTTTTTTGTATTCAACTTATCTCTTCTTACCGATATAAAATACATATCCGTAGTACTCCTTATACCGGTAATACAAATTCATTTCATACCGTTCAAAGCCGACGTAGTTTTCTGCAGATTTGTTCCCGGCATGTTTTTTCAGGAACTCCTCCTGCACCTTGGCTTGCGGAGCATAGAAATGATCTGTCCAACAGGTTTCGGGAAGTATAAAGATAGCCGTTGGAATGTAACTAGCCTTTTGCATTTGGGCAACCTTATTTGGAATGGTATCTATTTCGCTGTAATGCTCCATCCAAAAGTCGTTTATTTCCTGTGGCCGTTCATCTGTAAACCAGGATACTTCCGATACGGCTATGTAGCCACCTGTTTTCAGAAACTTTTTCCATTCGTTCAATCCACGTTCGTACCCTATATTGTAGATGGCCCCTTCCGACCAAATTAAGTCCAATGATTCATTTTCAAATGGGAGATTGTCCATTGATCCAACAATGCCTCTTACTCTGTTGGAGAGTTTATCCCTTTCTGCATTCCGGTTGAATATCTTAATAAAATCAGGAAAGAGATCAAGTCCGGTTATTTCTCCCGGAGTGTTCTGTGCCAGTGTCATGGTTTGTCCGCCTGTTCCACATCCGAGGTCGGCTATGTGTGATTGCGGGGTCAGATTGTCGATAAACCCTAATGCCTTAAGCGTTGCCTCTGGACTGCCGGGACCCTGACGCTCCAGGTTTGAATAATACTCACAGATTAAATTGAAATCAAATTCGTAGATTGACTTATTTTCGTTACTCATGATGTTTAATTTATAATGACGCACTACAGAGAATCTTTCTGTATGTACATCAGTGTTGATAAATAAGAAAAAGAAGCTTAACTCAAGCAAGAATATGCCTGAGTATTATTGAGGGATAACCTTGACGAGTGCCGAAGGTTATTTACTTCACGGAATCCTTTTTAAATTTAAACATCCAACGTTTTTAGATAGTACAAAGATAATGTTTTTTTTATTTCAGTATATTTAGTACTGTTAAATGAAAGTAAAGATGATGTTTACCGAGCTAATAGATTATTCTATATGTTAAAAGCAGGAGGCATCATACAGGTATGTCTTCTTTTAGAATTTTGTTTCCGGCTTTATCAAAATAGATACAAGTCATTACATCGAAATAAACCACCCATTTTTCAACTCCTGTTTCAGCGCAGTTGGTACAAAATGTATAATAATCGGTTTTTCCTTGTTGATGATTCCTCAGGTATTTGATGAATTTATCCGTATCGACTTTATCTGAAATTGATAGTTCAGGATACTGAGGCTTGGATGATGTTTGATAATCATCTTTACCAAAATACTTGGTGTGACTGTCTTTTACCCATGTTTCAAACGAGATAACTCCCATCAGCTTTATCTCTTGAATGTATTTTGGAAAATCGGCCCCGGATTTTACCTTTTCGTGAGCTTTATTTATTTGTTCAACAGTAAACATACTATTTTTCTTTTTATAATTACTTATCACTAGTGTCCCATTAAAAATGGGACGTTATTAAAAATTAAATAAACTTGGCTATAAATAACAGTTCAAAAGTATACCACCATTCCAATTGAAAAGTATACCAGCTAATCA
>NZ_JBFWMI010000056.1:4655-24311 GCF_050251695.1 Macellibacteroides sp. | reverse complement strand
GGTGAATCGAATGAAATAAGGGCGTTGATGCTGAACTTATCATCCGGAAGAATAATCAGAGACGAACCTGTAGCTTCGTCCTTCACCTCAATCTTGTGTTTTACAATGTAATAATCCTTAGGAGCGTTTTGTTCACAAACACCCACTCGCATAATTTCTTCCGTATAGAAGCGAGAGCTTCCGTCAAGGATAGGGAATTCTGGAGCATCCACTTCAATAAGGCAGTTGTCAATTTCGAAAGCATATAAAGCAGCCATAGCATGCTCAATAGTGCTAACCTGAACGCCATTTTTAGATATAACAGTACCTCTCTGTGTTCCGGCTACGTTTTCTGCCAAAGCATCTAGAGTAGGCTGAGCTTCCAGATCAACACGTTTAATTTTATAGCCGTGATTTTCCGGAGCAGGATTAAAAGTAATGTTGATATCCAATCCGGTATGCAAACCTTTACCTTGCAAAGAAAAACTTTGCTGAAGCGTTTTTTGTTTCTGCATAAGAATATTTATTTATTTGTAATTTCTTTTTTTAATTGTTCAATTTCACGCTGCATTTGGCCAATTGTGCGGTATAATTCCGGTAGTTTTGGAAAAATAACAGACGAACGCATGAAATCTTTGACAGGGAAGGCTGGAGAACCTAAATAGGTTTCACCTTCTTTGATTCCGGTGCCCAGCGTACCCGCCTGAGCTCCAAAGTTAACTTTATCAGGAATAGTGATATGACCAGCAATGCCAACCTGACCGCCAAACATACAATGTTTTCCTACCTTAGCCGATCCTGCAATACCAACCTGAGCAGCCATGACAGTATTTTCGCCAATTTCAACATTGTGCGCAATCTGAACGAGATTATCCAGCTTCACACCACGACGGATAATGGTTGAATCCATCACTGCACGGTCAATGGTAGTATTTGCTCCGATCTCAACATCGTCTTCTAATATAACATTTCCCAATTGAGGAATTTTATTGTATTTTTCTCCTTCGGGAGCGAACCCAAAACCATCGGCTCCGATTACTGATCCTGCATGTAGAATACATCGGCTTCCTACTATACATCCTTCATAAATGGTTACATGTGGATAAACGATTGTATTATCTCCAATTTTTACACCATCGCCAACATAAGCATAAGGATAAATTTTGCTATTGTTTCCGATAACAACATTTTCACCAATATAAGCAAAGTTTCCAATATAGCAGTCAGATCCAACTATTGCCGTAGCTGAAATACATGCAGAAGAGTCTACGCCAATTTTCTTTGGTTTGGCCTGTTCTACCATGTTTAATAACATCGCAAGTGCTGCATAGGCATTTGAAACTTTTATCAACGTTGCTCTTACAGGCTCCGATGGAGTGAAATCATTGTTTACCAAAACAATGCTTGCTTCAGTCGAATAGATATGATGTTCGTATTTAGGATTTGCTAAAAACGTCAATGTGCCCGGTTTTCCGGCTTCAATTTTAGAAAAATTATTAACCTTAACCTCCGGGTCTCCCGATACGGTTCCATTAAGAAAGCTCGCGATTTGTTGGGCTGTAAACTCCATTTTATATATGTTTGCGATTTTAAACCGTTGCAGATTCACCTCTGTCTCCAGAGGTAAAGCCGACAAAATTATAAAAATATTTTAAAGTACCTATTTTTTAGTTGCTATTAAGCCTTTATAATGCCTTTTTCGAGAAGGTAGATAGCCATTTCTTCCTGCACTTCACGTGCAGCAACTGCCGCGACTTCTGCAAATGCCGGAGTATTGTCAGCGTAAATGATTGCGCGTGATGAATTTACTAACAATCCGCATTGGTCGTTCATGCCGTATTGGGCAACTTCTTTAAGACTTCCACCCTGAGCGCCAACCCCGGGAACCAGTAAAAAATGGTTCGGTGCATGCTTTCTGATTTCCAAAAACATTTTACCTTGCGTGGCTCCTACTACATACATCATTTGTTCGTCTGAAGCCCACTCCTGCGACTTTTTAAGCACTTTTTCAAACAAGCGCACACCATTTACATCTTCAGTAAACTGAAAATCTTGTGAACCTTTATTGGAAGTAAGTGCAAGCAGAATAACCCAACTTTCCGGGTAGATTAAAAAAGGCTTCACACTGTCTTCACCCATGTAAGGAGCTACTGTTACAGCATCCACCTTCATATAGTCGAAAAACGAACGAGCATACATTTCCGATGTATTTCCAATATCTCCTCGTTTTGCATCTGCAATAATAAATTGGTCAGGGTAATTCGCTTTCAGGTAAGCAACTGTTTTCTCGAAAGCCATTAATCCCGGAACACCCAGACTTTCATAAAAAGCCAGGTTCGGTTTATAAGCAACACAATACGGAGCTGTTGAGTCAATTATCGCTTTATTGAACGCGAAAATGGGATCCTCTTCTGTCAGCAAATGCTGCGGGATTTTCTTTATATCCGTATCTAAACCCACGCAAAGGAAAGACTTCTTTTTCTGAATATTTTCAAATAGCTGTTGTTTGTTCATCCTTTTTAATTCTATTATCTTTTATAACTGGGCTTCTTTCAGTCGTTCGGCATTCTCTGCCACAATCAGCTGATCGATGATGGTTTGAATCTCACCGTCCATGATGGACGAAAGATTGTACAATGTAAGATTAATACGATGATCGGTAACTCGCCCTTGCGGGTAATTATAAGTCCTGATCTTCGCAGAGCGGTCGCCCGAAGAAACCATTGTTTTTCGTTTCGAAGCAATCTCATCAATATATTTCTGATATTCCATATTATAGATACGGCTTCTTAATTCGATTAATGCTTTCGCCTTATTCTTAAGCTGCGATTTTTGGTCCTGGCATTGAACGGTAATTCCCGTAGGAATGTGTACCAATCGAATGGCCGAATAGGTTGTATTTACCGATTGACCGCCGGCACCTGAAGAGCAAAACGTATCAACGCGGATATCCGATTCCTTTACCTCTACATCGAACTCATCGGCTTCAGGAAGTACAGCTACTGTTGCAGCCGAAGTATGTACGCGACCCTGGGTTTCAGTTTGCGGTACACGTTGAACACGGTGCACTCCCGATTCGTATTTCAGAATCCCATAAACCCCTTCACCTGTTACATTAAACACAATCTCTTTGTATCCTCCGTTGGTACCTTCACTGTAATCACTTACAGAAACTTTCCATCCTTTCCCTTCGCAGTATTTAACATACATACGATACAGATCTCCTGCAAAAATAGCCGCTTCATCACCACCTGTACCTCCACGTATTTCAACAATGGCATTCTTGTCGTCCTGCGGATCGGCAGGAACAAGAAGAAGTTTAATCTCCTCTTCCAAAACCGGAATACGGGTTGTACAGATTTCCAGTTCTTCTTTAGCGATTTCCTTCATTTCCGGATCCTGTTCATTTTCAAGTATCTCTTTGGCTTCTTCAATCCCATCTTTCATCTTTATATATTCAGAACGGGCAGCCACAATCTTTTCAAGATCGTGATACTCTTTATTTAATTTTACAAACCGTTTCATATCGGCAATCACTGCCGGGTCGGTTATCAACGTACCAACCTCTTCGAAACGACTGACAAGTCCATCTAACCTTTCTAATAAGTTACTTTCGGCCATCGGTTCTATTTAGTATACAAAGCGACCTTTCTCGCTTTCGATAATCAATTCATTTTTGGAAGCTTCTTCAACGAAACCTACTACACGGGCTTCAATTCCGAAAGAATTAGCCACAGCAATAACCTCATCAGCATGTTCTGGAGCTATATAAACCTCCATACGGTGCCCCATATTAAATACTTTATACATTTCGCTCCAGTCCGTTTTACTCTGTTCCTGAATAATCCGGAACAATGGAGGAACAGGAAATAAGTTATTTTTTGTAATGCGTTTATTTTCTACAAAGTGCATAACTTTAGTTTGCGCACCTCCGGAACAATGAACCATGCCGTGGATAGCCGGGCGTAATTTGTCAAGCAATACTTTTATAACAGGAGCATATGTACGGGTAGGAGAGAGCACTAGCTTGCCTGCATCAATACCCAATTCTTCTATCATGTCTGTAAGTTTCAATCCACCTGAATATACAAGCTCTTCAGGTACCGCAGCATCGTAACTTTCGGGATATTTAGCTGCAAGATATTTTGCAAATACATCGTGACGAGCTGAAGTCAGTCCGTTACTTCCGGTTCCTCCGTTGTACTCTTTTTCGTACGTTGCTTGTCCGAATGAGGCCATCCCTACAATAACATCACCACCCTGGATGTGGCTATTGTCTATAACTTCATCACGCTTCATACGACAGGTTACTGTACTGTCCACAATGATGGTGCGTACCAGATCGCCTACATCGGCAGTCTCGCCACCTGTGGCATAGCAACCTACACCCATTTCACGTAATTCCGCCAGCAATTCATCCGTGCCGTTTATAATGGCAGAGATCACTTCTCCCGGTATAAGTAATTTGTTCCGACCAATAGTTGATGAAATCAGTATATTGTCAACAGCACCCACACAAAGCAGGTCGTCTATATTCATAATCAACGCATCTTGTGCTATTCCTTTCCATACGGACAGATCGCCTGTTTCTTTCCAGTACATGTATGCTAACGAAGATTTGGTACCCGCACCATCAGCATGCATGATGTTGCAATAGGCCGGATCGCCACCTAGAATATCTGGAATTATTTTGCAAAATGCTTTCGGGAATATACCCTTGTCAATGTTCTTTATTGCATTATGAACATCTTCTTTAGAGGCAGATACACCTCTTAGGTTATAACGTTGATCACTCATTGTAGATAAATTTGGCTGCAAAGATACAATTATTTATACACTTACCGAAGTTTTAGCACATCTCCTTCTTCAGGTACGTACTCCATTTCCTTCTTGTTTAATTTGTACAAACTTTTCAGACGGATACCATATTGCTGAGAAATACTATGCATTGACTCGCCAACCTGTACTACATGATCGTAATATGGTTTGTCGGCTTTTTTCTTCTTTTTTTCAAGATATACAAGATCACCGGCTTGTAAAGGAAATCCTTCCGGAACCTCGTTGTATTTTCTAAGTTCTTTTTCTTTAAATCCAAGATTTTGAGCAATTGATTCGAATGAATCTCCTGCACGTGCAATCACATAAATCAGACCATGTGTTTTGTAAATTGTCATTTTTACCACAGGGAATTGTTCCTTTGAAGTGACCTTGGATGTACGACTGCCTTTATGAGTATCGTATCGATAAAGTTCGTAATCCTCGATTACCTTGATTAATTTATTGGCATATGCCTTATCTGTAGCGTAGCCACATTGTTGTAATCCTTTGGCCCATCCTTTATAGTCGGTGATATCCAGATCGAAAAGCACGGCATAACGTGGCCTGAAAGCCAGAAATTTGGAATGATCGGTGTAGGAATCTTCCACCTGGTCGTATTTACGAAAGCACTCTCCACGTAAATCGTCGTCGTGATATACTCTGCCTCCACGCCAGTCCGAATGACATTTGATTCCAAAGTGGTTGTTGGACTGACGGGCAAGAGAGCTTTGACCTGCTCCCGACTCCAGCAATCCTTGGGAGAGGGTGATGCTAGCTGGTATTTTATATTTTTTCTGATGCTCAATAGCTAGATTACTGTATTTGCTGATATATGCCTCGTATGACGAATTTTTACGCTGAGCATAACTCTGTACAGAGCCAATACCAATAAAAATAAGTAGAAGGGGAAGGATACGTACGAATAATCTCATAATATGCCAATCTATATTTCCGGACAAAGATATAATTTTATAAAAACAATTTAGTACATTTGCTTGAGTAAATATACAAGTTATGAGAAAAGACCGGATAGAAACAACAATAACCATCTGTTCGCTTCACGAATTGTCTCCAAGGGAACGTCTCCTTTGCGAGGCTGCTTACGAGGTCGCAAAAAATGCATATGCTCCTTATTCTCAGTTTAATGTAGGAGCTGCTGTTTTACTTGCAAACGGACAGATTATAACAGGCAGCAATCAGGAAAATGCCGCTTATCCATCAGGATTATGTGCCGAACGTGTGGCACTTTTTTATGCATCATCACACTATCCGGGCATTCCAGTTGAAGTGTTGGCTGTAACAGCAGTAACAGCAGGTAAGCAAGTGGAGCGTATTTCACCCTGTGGCGGATGCCGGCAGGTAATGAAAGAGGTGGAGAATCGGTATAAACAGCCTGTGAGGCTTTTATTATGCGGAAGAGAAGAGATTCTTTGCCTTGAATCGGCAGAAGATTTACTGCCTCTTTCCTTCGGTGAAAGTGATTTGTTACTTTAAAAGGGAGCAACCTTCGTGAACTATAAAATGATTTCCCAGTATGCTACGTCGATCCATTGATTAAACTTACGACCAGTTTGTTTGAAATGAGCCACCTTTTCAAAACCAAAACGTTCATGCAATCGAGCACTAGCTTCGTTTGGTTGAGCAACTCCGGCTATGATGGCATGCAGCGAATCTTTATCTAATTTTTTAAACAAAGTTTCGTATAATTTACTCCCAATACCTTGCCCTGTAAAATCTTTGTGTAGATATACCGATGATTCGGCCGTACTGTTGTAGGCACATCGATTTTTCCAGGAACTTACATAGCAATATCCAATTACATTTCCTTCATATTCACATACTAAATAGGGGTATACGGATGAAATATCCATTATCCGCTTTTCCATTTCATCTGTTGCTACGGCTGATGTTTCAAATGTTACGGTCGTATTTAGTACATAGTGGTTGTAAATCTGGCAAATTGAATTGGCATCGCTGACTACAGCATTTCGGATAGTATATTTTTCCATAATCTTTTCTTTAAGTTTTATATGAGAATTATATTCTCGCAAAAATATAAACTTTAGTAACATAGCTTCTGATAATTAATTATTTTCTTTTATATTATTTGTACCGATTTGTAAATTATTCCCTATTTTTGTTGCATTGATAACCTTATTAAATACCTGATTAAGATGAAAAAAGTACTTTCCTTTCTTTTTTTACTTGGATTAACCTTCAATTTATCTGCTCAGATAAGAACAGATCTTCGTCTGCCGGAACTAAACGGATACAAAGTTTTGAAATGTGATTTTCATATTCACACAGTTTTTTCTGATGGATTGGTTTGGCCTACGGTACGTGTCGATGAAGCTTACCGGGAAGGGCTCGATGTGATTGCTATCTCAGACCACATAGAATATCGTCCGCATAAAGATGATATCAAGGCCTCATTTAACCGCTCTTATGATATCGCTGAAAAATATGCAAAAGGTAAAGGTGTTACAGTTATTAAGGGAAGTGAAATAACTCGTTCCATGCCTCCGGGACACTCTAATGCATTATTCCTTTCCAACTGTGATTCTCTCGATACTCCAAACTATATGGATGCGTTTAGGGCTGCCAAGAAACAAAAAGCCTTTATATTTTGGAATCATCCGGGATGGGATGCACAGCAGCCGGATACAACATTATGGTGGAAAGAACACTCTGAATTATTTGATGGAGGTTACATGCATGGTATAGAGGTGGTGAATGGAAATGACTATTCTCCGGAAGCTCATCAATGGTGTTTGGATAAGAAGCTTACGATGCTTGGAAATACAGATATTCATGCTCCGATTCAGGCAGATTATGATTTTGCGAAAGGAGAGCACCGACCAATGACGTTGGTATTTGTGCGGGATAATTCAGTTCAGGGAATCAGAGAAGCATTGGAAAACAGACGAACTGTCGTTTATTTCCAGGACAAGATCGTAGGTGAAGAGGGCTATGTTAAAGAGTTATTTGAAAACTCTATTGATATATTGAGCGTAGACAAGAGCGAAAAGAATGTACGTATTGTCTTAAGAAATAAAACCGACCTGCCATTTAAATTAAAGAAAACAGCTCATGATATAAATCTTGTTTATTTTCGTGAATATGAAATTAAACCTCATGGAACACATGCAATAAATATAAAATTAAATAACGGGGTTAAAAGTGGTAATGTAAATTTTGAAGTAACCAATTTACTTGTAAAACCAAACATCGGAATGCAATATAGATATCCGTTGTAAACCGAAAGCTCTCCGGCTTTTCTCGTTTTTGTTATTTTTTTCGAGGCCATAAATTGTTGTCAGCAACTTTATGGCCTCTTTTGCGTATAAACTCCAATTATCGGACTACTTTGCTATTCTATGATTATCTCGTCGGGAATGGAGAGAAGGGTTGAATCGGGTTGGCTTTCATCAATCTTTGTAACCTCGAATGTGTAGTTAAGTACAGACGACGTAGTTACACGTTTTAGTACTACATTGTTCCATACGGTTACTTTGCTAACACTTCCTGCTCCTTGTTTTTCGGTAACTGTAAACAGTCTGCATGGTTTGTCTAAAAAAGTACCTGCACCTGTAAGTGTAAATGAATACAGCGATTTGTCAGAATCATCCGGATTGTCATAATTGGTAATTTTATCAATGCGATCATTTATTACCTCTTCTGTTCCTTTTTTTGCATCAAGGTCGATACTGTATTTGTAGTTGTCAAGATAAAGCGTTTGCAGATTTCTGCTTACTTTAAAATCTGCCACATCTTGGGTTTCAGTGTATAAGTTGGACCGTTTGTTGCCATATTCGTCAAAACAAACTTTTCCTGTTACATGGGTTGTGAGAGGAGGCTGACCGGGGAAATTCATTACACTTGACGATTTGTAATGAATCGTACCGTACTTTACTCCATATTGATTGGATGTAAGATGCTTTGTTTGTTGCGATACGGCTGGTAGGAAAGTAAGTGTTCCTAACAAACAAGTAAATAGAAATTTATTCATGGCAGCCTTGAATTTGGGATTTAATCATAACATAAACGTATTATACGTATCCATATTGCAATACGTCCTCATTTTTTCCAATGTAAAAACGGGAGTATGCAGTTGTCTGCACACTCCCGTTTATTTCAGAAAAATATAAATTATTCCAGAAATCAGATACCCAGAGATATCTTGATCTGGTTGATCTTTTCCTGAGCTGCTAATTCTGCGGCGGGCAGTTCTTCCAGATTTTTTACTTTGGAATGTACTTCGCAGTAGAATTTAATTTTTGGTTCCGTTCCGGAAGGCCTGATAGATACTTTGGTATTATCTTCTGTAAAATACTGGATTACATTCGATGTTGTAGGCATATCAAGGGTAATCTTTTCGTTTTCGGCCACGCTTAATCCTTTAAGTGTAGCATAGTCGTACACGTAAGTAACATTGGAGCCTGCAATTTGCGTAAGTGGATTTTCGCGGAAGTGCTTCATCATAGCTTCAATTTCTTCGGCTCCAGATTTACCTTTCTTCACAACAGAAATACCTGCTTCTTTAGAAAAACCATATTCTACATAGATGTTTTGAAGCAATTGATAGAGAGTCAGACCCTTGTCTTTAGCCCAGGCTGCAGTCTCTGCAAGCATCGTACAGGCAGAAACAGCATCTTTGTCGCGGACAAAATCTTCGCAAAGGAATCCGTAACTCTCTTCGCCTCCACCTATAAAGGTCTTCTTGCCTTCATTATCTTTCATAATGGCAGCAATCCATTTGAACCCGGTGTATACGTCATAAAGTTCAACGCCGTTACGTTCAGCAATGGTACGGATCAGTTCGGTGGAAACAATCGTTTTTACAATATATTCGTTTCCTTTAATTTTACCCAGCTCTTTCCAACGGGTAATCAGATAATACACAAACATGAGTGCGGTTTGATTTCCGTTAAGCAACACCCATTCTCCTTCGTTGTTCTTTACGGCTGCTCCCACTCGGTCTGCATCCGGGTCGGTAGCCAATACTAGTTCTGCATCTGTGTCTTTTGCCCGCTGTACAGCCATAGCTAATGCAGCCGGCTCTTCCGGGTTTGGAGAGATTACTGTTGGAAAATCACCACTAATTATATCTTGTTCGGGGACATGGATAATATTTGTAAAACCGAAGGCTTTCAACGCAGCAGGAACAATTTCGACACCTGTACCGTGAATAGGAGTATATACAATCTTCATATCCTTGTGGCGTGCGATTGATTCAGGAGAAAGAGATATGGTTGTGAGGTCGTTAATATACCGCTGATCCATCTCTTTTCCGATTACTTCTATAAGCGACTTATTACCTTTGAATTTAATCTCTCCGGCATTTCTTATCTGGTTGACTTCTGCAATAGTATTGCGGTCGTGAGGAGCGATCATCTGTGCTCCATCATCCCAATATGCTTTATATCCATTGTATTCTTTTGGATTGTGTGAAGCAGTAAGAATGATTCCGCTCTGACATCCAAGTTTTCGGATAGCATAAGACATCTCGGGAGTAGGACGAAGATTTTCAAATATATAAGCCTTGATTCCATTTGCTGAGAAGATGTCAGCCGAAATTTCAGCGAACTTACGGCTGTTGTTGCGGCAATCATGGCCGATTACCACTTTAATCTGCGGTAATTTTGAAAATTCTTTTTTAAGGTAATTGGATAAACCCTGAGTGGCCGCACCCACCGTATAAATGTTCATGCGGTTGGAGCCAACGCCCATAATTCCACGAAGACCGCCTGTACCGAATTCAAGATCCTTATAAAAAGCTTCAATCAGTTCGCTTGGATCTTCATTGTCAAGCATCCGTTTTACTTCGGCACGTGTTTCTGCGTCATAGCTTTCAGAAAGCCAACCTTGAGCTTTCGATCTTACCATTGCTAACAAATCGCTGTTTTCCATTTTTTTACTATGTTTATTTACTACTCTTTCTGAATTCAAAGATACAAAATAATTGGTTTTCTCAAATGATCTACCCTATAATTTGGGATCAGAACCATTTTACCAGGTAAAGCTTGTTGAATATTTGCTGGTATTACCACATGCATCAGTCACAACAAAAGTAAGTGAATGTTTGCCTCTGGATAATCTGGATGGATCAAATTTATAGGTAATCAGTCCTTTACTTCCATCATATTCGAATAATGCAAATTCGCCATCAATCTCTCCACGATAAATCTCCATACCACTCAGGTTGTCAGAAACCCTGAAAGCAATCGCTCGCTTTGAAACCCACTGAGCTGGAGCAACAGGGATTATCTTGGGAGGAACGGTATCTTGCATTACTGTATAGGTCCCCAAATCACGAATTTTTGTATCTATCCAACCATTACGGTAGGTGCCCCCCTTCCAGGTGCGGTGCCCTTTGTTTAGGTACACCATCCCGTATTGATTTTTGTTTTCAAGAGAATCTTTTTGTATTTTGATTGATAATTCTGCCTCCTTGTGTAATGGCACCAACGGATTATGTAAAGTATGTGTGGCACTAAGTGCATTTTCGTCTTCTTTTACACTGTATTCAAAAAAGAAGTCGGTGTATAGATTTCCTTTAGGAATATGTAAACGTACTCCTTTGGCCCCAAAACGATTGTCTCCCGACCAAGAAAAGTGTTCTGTTCCCTCAGGCTTTTTTACTTTGGGAATATCTTGTTTTTTTCCATTTACTTCAAACGAGAAGTGTGTGGAATTACCATAGGCATCCTTTAGAAGATAGCTAATCATATAGGTTCGTTCTTCTTTTATCGTCAGTACTCCCCGGTTTTTACTTTCAATGAAACGTAGTTTATTGCCTGGTTCAACAAAAGATTTTGAGAAAAAAGCCCTGTGTTGTTTCCATTCTTCATAATCAATCAGGCTATTTATGTAACGGGTTTCAGGGAAAGCATAACGATCCAGATTGCTTCGAAACACCTCTTGATCATCTACCGTAAGAATCACCTCCTTTATCCCATAAATATTTCCTGTTTCGTTCATGTAATCATAGGCTTTGATAGCAAAGCCTACCTCTCCCCACGCTTCAATTTTTCCAACAATCCTTTGTTTTCCTGATTTATCGGTCGCGAGTCTGACGGCCTGCTTCTCCACTTTACCGTTTATACTCCCTTTTTGAGCTACAGGATAAACCATTAATCCTTGCAAGCGGGGGGGGCGATTATCTTTGAGCCGACTTTTATAGAACGGGATGGGGTCCATAGTCTCCTCTGTCTCTGTATCACGTATTTCAAAATGCAGGTGAGGACCGGCCGAAGTTCCCTCATTGCCGCTATAGGCGATCAAGTCACCTTTTTTTACTGGAAAAAGGTCTTCAGGTAATTGTAGGTCAACACTGAATGATTCACGCTTATACTGTTGTTTGCGGATATAGTCCTCGACCTCCTTTGTAAAGCCTTTGATGTGGCCATATACCGTAGTCATACCATTTGGATGTGTCATGTAGAGTGCTTTCCCAAATCCCCAGGGACTTACCAGCACGCGGGAAATATAGCCATCATATACAGCATAAACAGGTTTTCCAACCACTCCTTGTGTTTTAAAGTCGATTCCCGAATGAAAATGATTGCTTCTGAATTCTCCAAAATTACCGCTCAAATACAGGGGGATATCCATGGGAGCCCTTAAAGGAGTATCTTGAGCGTTGACGTGAACTCCGGCTGCTCCTGTCAGCAGGCAGAAGCATAGAGGTATATATCGTAACATGTATCTTTTTTTTAATAATTAAGGAGCCAAAGGTAAGGAAAAATCTACAAGTAAAGGCAAATGATCACTATAACCTCCCTCATATTTATATCCATAATAGGTGCGGAAAGGTCTTGTTCCATGATAGGTTTTGTCGGTTTTAAAGAGAAATTGAGGAGTAAATAACCGGTTGCTTCCCGGTATAAGATGCATAGGATTCCGCGAATCAAGCAGTGTGCCGGTAACAATAATCTGATCCAGCTGAGCCCATTCTCCCTGGTATTTATGGGATCCGGGTTTTGCTAATTGCTCTGAATTTGAAAATAAATTATAAAGAGAGTGGGCAGAGGTGGTATCAGAAGGATAAGACATGGTTTTGATTCCATGGATAATACTTTTGTCAGACGGAGTGTCGTTGAAATCACCCATAATGATAAACTGAGGATTCTTACGGTTTAATAATAACGAATCACAAGTATTTCGAAGCATTCTTGCCGCATCCATTCTGTCTGCTTCAGTGGCCTTTTCGCCTCCGGAACGGCTTGGAAAGTGGCAAACAAATACATCAAGTGTGTCACCGGAAAGAATTTTACCGCTTACGCGAAGGATGTCTCTCGAACGTTTGTCTGGGTGTTTCCGGAATTTAATCCGGATAGATTGGTGTTCAATATATGCAAATTGATCGCGTTGATAGAGTAGAGCAACATCGATTCCACGATTATCCGGACTGTTGGTCATACAATACCGGTAGTCTTGTTGCCGTAAAGGAGTTTTGTTTAGCAGGTGTATGATGGTGGAATCGTTTTCCACCTCGCATAGACCAACCAATGCTGGTGTTTGCCATTCGCCGGCCGCAGTAATTACTTTAGCTATCTGTTGAAGTTTTTGATAATATCGTCCTTTAGTCCATCTAAGTATTCCATCAGGTAAAAATGACTGATCATCTTTTATGGGATCGTCTTCGCAATCAAACAAATTTTCTACATTGTAACTCATCACCCTAAAAGTTCGCTGTCCATATAGCCGAGTTAGGGGTACGAGAGAAAGTATAAACAGGCAGGTTAAGGTTATACAGGCTCGTTTATTCATTAGCTTCGCGGATATATTCGTAAGCGCCGATATCTGGCCCGTCGCTATCATTGAGTCTGTTTACACCAAAACGATCCAAAGGATATTTTACAGAAAATGAGCGTGCAGCTTTACCCCGAACAATGGATGTTGAATCGGGTCTGAAGTCGTAGCGGTAATCGCCAGCCTCACCAGATAGACGGTAACCGGGACTTGTACCCCAAAGAATATCAGTAAAGTGAACATTAGCCTCCTCCTTGCTTTTTATGAGACAATTGGTGAATTGATAGCTGAATGCATCCTGACTTGTTCCTTGCTGATAATACAATGCTAATTCGCCGGTGGAAAGGTTTCCATCGATAACGCAATTTTGAAAGTTGGCTTTCTGAAGTGGATAAAGAACAACCTTGTTTTCGGCATTAGTAAGATTGTTCGACAAAATGAGAGTGGGTACTGTACGTGCACCAAAAGCAAAATTATTAGCAAGTGTACAATGAGTAAAACTATATCGGCCTCCTACAAGCATAACTACTGCCTCTCCTGAATTACTGAATTCGGTGTTGTAAGCCTCAATATTACAATTGACTGCAGAAAAAAGATATCCATCGGAATTGGTAATTTGAGAGTTCCCGATAATCAACTTGCTTTTTTCGGGATCTGCCTGCGTCATTGTAATGCCACTGCTTCCGTTACGCACAACTACATGATCAAGGATATTTCCATAACTAGTAGACGCAAAATAGATTCCTCCCCATTGGTCAGGAATCAGATCGTATGGCAGATTGTCCAATAATTTATCAAGACGGTCTCCCCTTATAATGATTGGAGCCGTTCGGGTGCCTTTAGCAATCAAGGTTCCACGTACAATCAAATTTGCTTTGTCGTGCATATAAATACGAGTCCCTTGTTCGAGTGTAACAGTAGCTTCTTTAGCTATAACCAGACTATCGTATACGAGGTAGGGTTGTTTAGCTGTTAAAAGAGTGTCTTTTGCGAGAATTGTACCTCCTTTGCAAAGCACTACATCTTGTCCGAAGGCTTGTAGTTTTACAGCTTGTCTGACTCCGTTGGTAGTGAAGATTACAGAATCCTCTATCAGTAAGGGTTGATTTGTTCCGTTGGGATTTACAGTCACTTCAATAAAAACATATAAACTATCATTTGGCCTTACCTCCACATCCTGAAAATTAGTCCCTTTTAAACCATCCACATTAATCCTAAATCCTTTTTTTTCTCCCTGAGCCAGTTCTATGGATTGAATATTAAGCGGTTTATCAAAAATATTATACACCATGAATTGTTTGGTAGTTGAACCAATGGTACTGAAGATCGTGTCGAAAGAAACCGTATCAGTCGAGAACCGTAAGTTATAGTTCGAGCCAGTGGCATAATTTTCGTCCATACCATCGCAACCGGTTACCAGTTGACTTAGTACGGCAAGTAAAATAGAAACGAAAATCAGCCCTTTTTTCATGATCATAATCTTTTGAAACTTCTGTAAGAATCTATTATGTTTATATGCAACAAGGCCGGGCTCCGGAAAGAAACCCAGCCTTGTTTATTTTAACGTAGCATAACCTTAATTATTTTGCAGGAACGCTTTTTAATACTTCAAGTAAATGATCCCACCACAATTGAACAGTTGCAATTTCGATGCGTTCGTTGGGTGAGTGAACATCTCGCAGGGTTGGACCGAAAGAGATCATATCCAACTGTGGATATTTTTCGAGGAAAAGTCCGCATTCCAGACCTGCATGTATCGCTTTTATTTTGGCTTCTTTGTTAAAAAGACGTTTGTATGCATCTTGAGCCACCTGCAGAATCGCCGAATTTGGGTTAGGAGCCCATCCCGGATATCCATCGCCGTGCGCAACAGAAGCTCCGGCAAGCAGGAAGGTAGATGCCACCATATTGGCAGCATAAACTTTGCATGAATCGATGGAGCTACGCTGACTGGTTCCAACTACAATTGTATTTCCTTCCTTCATTTTAACAGAAGCCAGATTTGTAGAGGTTTCAACAAGGCCTTCGATATCCTGGCTCATGCCTAAAACGCCGTGCGGACAAGCATGCATTGAGTAGATAAGATTTGTAGCCGTTGTTTCGTCAATACAGAAAGCAGGCTTTTCAGCCGATTCAAGCAATAACTTAACGTTGGTGTCTACATGTTTTAATTCATTTTCAATGTCTGTTGTAAAATGATTTAGTAAAACCCTTACACTTTCTTTTGCATTGTAGGGAACTCCTACAACTGCATGTGCTTCGCGGGCAATTGCGTTACGCAGATTTCCTCCGTCGATGCTGCAAAGGACTAAAGAACCTATTTCCTTTTTTAGCAGGAACAGATAACGAACAAGAATTTTGTTTGCATTACCTAATTGTTTATGTATTTCTCCACCCGAATGTCCGCCGTTTAATCCTTTTACATCTATACGGAAATAAAACATTCCTTCTGGTGCAGCCTGCGGAGTATATGTGAACGTTGCAGCCGTATCCTTACCTCCTGCGCAACCCATAAAGATTTCTCCTTCGTCTTCGCTATCAAGATTTAATAAAATATTACCTGTAAGGAATCCCTTCTCCAACATCTTGGCACCTGTAAGTCCGGTTTCTTCGTCTACAGTAAACAAACATTCAATAGGACCATGTTCAATATCGTTTGATGCAAGCAATGCCAGTTCTGCAGCAACTCCAATACCGTTATCCGCTCCAAGAGTAGTGCCGTTTGCGCGAAGCCATCCGTTTTCAACAATCGTCTCAATAGGATCGTTGTCAAAATCGTGTTCCGTTCCATTGTTCTTTTCACAAACCATGTCCACATGTGATTGTAAGATCACCGTAGGTACGTTCTCTTTTCCTTGAGTAGCTGGTTTCGACATGAGGATATTACCGCTTGCATCCTTTTTGATCGCAATTTTATGTTCTGCTGCAAAGGTTTCCAGATACTTAATTATTTTTTCTTCTTTTTTTGAAGGACGGGGTACCTGTGTTACCTCGTGGAAGTATTTCCATACTAAAGCAGGTGATAAATCTGTAATCTTCATAATGTTATAATGTATTATTGATGATGCCTCATCATTAAATATTTATTAAGCAAATGAGTCTTTCTCGAAAAAATATTGAATAAAATACCAAAAAGGCACTTTGTAATCAGTTAAACTCTTATATTTGCGTCCACAAATATATAGAAAATGCTAATAACGTTATTACTTACAGTCTTAATTCTTGTTATTTGTGCCATGTTACTTGGCATAAAAATAATATTTGTAAAAGGAGGTCAATTTCCTAATACGCATGTTGGAGGGAATAAAGCTCTTGCGGAGAAAGGAATTCATTGTCACACTTCGCAAGATAAGGAAGCCGAAAACAATAAAAATTTGTTTGAGCGTTTGGAAGAAATAAAAAAATAATATAAAGATTTTAAATTACACTTTATGAAGAACATTAACTACATTATTAATGGTGTACTTGCGTTAGCAGTCGTGATTTTGTTTGTATTGCAATTTACAGGTAAAAAAGAATCTGGTGTTACCAAAACATTTACGGCTGAAGAAAGTGCCTCCGGCTTACTTCCAATAGCTTATGTTAATGTGGATTCTCTGCTTCTTAATTATAATTATTCGAAGGATTTGAATGAAATAATAATAAAGAAACAAGAAAATTCCCGTGCGAGCGTTAATCAGAAACTACGTTCGTTACAAACAGAAATGCAGGATTTTCAACGTAAGGTAGAAAACAATGCTTTCCTTACCCGCGAACGCGCAGAGCAGGAACAGGCACGTTTGATGAAGAAGCAGCAGGAACTTCAGGATTTCGACAATCGTTTGGCACAGGAGCTGGTTTCCGAGCAACAGAGATTGAACGAACAACTTCGCGACACATTGGTTTCTCAGCTTCGTGTCTATAACAAAGACAAAGGTTATCAGGTTATTCTAAGCAACACAATGGGAGATAATATCTTGTTGGCTGGTGATGCATATGATATCACAAAAGAGGTTATAGAATACCTTAACAAGAATTATGCACCTGCAAGCAAGTAATTCAATCAATAAGATAGAATAAAAAAGGAGTCTCTTTCGGGACTCCTTTTTTATTCTATCTAAAATATACTGATGTCAGCGACTGTAATCGTATTGACAGTAATGCAGATTATTTTTCCTTGGGTGTAACAAATGCCGTATAGACCTGCAGCAATGCTGCGATGGATAAGCATAAAATCCATTCGGTACGGTGTTTGAACATAAATGCCGAAGATGCCAACATGAGTATTCCGGCAAAAATATTAAAACGATGCAATCTCCTCCGTCTGAAGTCGAGAACCTGATAGGGAGCTGTAAGGTAACTTAGACAAATCCCTGCCGATCCGAATGCAAATACGTACGGAGCATAAATCCATTGGGTAAGATAAAGAATTGTCCCTGTAAGTACCAGTATCCCGGAAAAATTGTAAATGGTAGTTCTTATTTGCTTGTTCATTTATTTCTCTTTAATAATAAAAACATCTTCGTCGGCTTTTTTCATCAGATACTCTTCGCGGGCAAAGCGTTCCAATCCTTCCTTATCGGTTCGAAGATCATTTAATTTTTTAGTGTTGATTTCAATCTCTTCTTTGTATTGTTTAATCTCTTTTTCCAGCTCCTGTATTTTCTTGATATAGACGTATCGTTTATACAGATTACTGTCGCCTGCCGTAAAGGTAAGGCCGAGGAAAAGAATCGTAACCAGCCAATACTTGTTGATTCTGGAAAGATACCGATCATAAAAATCTTTTAAACGCGACATACAAGTAATTTTTGCAAAGGTAAAAAATTTTCCCTGTATAGTATTGCATGAAGGATTTGTTTATCTTTGTGTGATTAATAAAAAGAGCATAGAATGGATAACTACATAGTTTCGGCAAGAAAATACAGACCCTCTACGTTTCGAAGTGTTGTTGGTCAGCAATCTCTCACCACGACCCTTAAAAATGCAATTCACAGCAACAAACTGGCACATGCCTACTTGTTTTGCGGGCCTCGTGGAGTAGGGAAGACATCCTGTGCCCGTATTTTCGCAAAGACTATCAATTGTATGAATCTTACTTCGGAGGGAGAAGCTTGTAACGAATGTGAATCTTGTAAGGCATTCAACGAACAACGCTCATACAATATTCATGAATTGGATGCTGCGTCTAACAATTCGGTAGACGACATCCGTTCCTTGATCGAACAGGTTCGCATTCCTCCACAGATTGGAAAATATAAAGTGTATATAATTGATGAGGTTCACATGTTATCTCCAGCCGCCTTCAATGCTTTCCTGAAGACGCTTGAAGAACCTCCGCATCATGCATTATTTATTTTGGCAACCACAGAAAAGCATAAGATATTACCAACCATCTTGTCGCGTTGTCAGATTTACGACTTCTCCAGAATTTCTATTTCGGATACGGTTGCTCATTTGCAATATGTTGCAGCCAGCGAAGGGGTTACGGCCGATGCCGATGCTTTGAACGTTATCGCTCAGAAATCGGATGGAGGAATGCGTGATGCACTTTCTATTTTTGACCAGGTTGTGAGTTATACAGGTGGTAATATTACATATCAGACTGTAATTGATAACCTCAATGTGCTGGATTATGAATACTATTTTAAACTAACAGAAGCCATTCTGTCTTCCAAGGTTTTTGATGCGTTATTGATTCTGAATAATATATTAAATAAAGGATTTGACGGACAGCATGTGATTACCGGACTGGCCAGTCACTTCAGAGACCTTCTTGTTTGCAGAGACAAAGAAGCCCTGGTGTTATTTGAAGTAGGAGCAACCATTCGAGAAAGGTACCTTTCTATGGCAATGAACTGTCCGGATACGTTTTTATTTAAAGCCATTGAACTTGCCAATACATGCGACCTCAACTACAGAGCAAGTAACAATAAGCGCCTTTTGCTTGAACTCACTTTAATTCAATTGTGTCAGTTGCAAGCCCAGAACGAAGGTCCTGATTCAAAAAAAAAAGGAATAATTGAATCAATCCCTCAGCAAGCTCCCGTTCATTCCAATTCATCTGTTCAGCAGGGTCCGCAACGAACCGCCCCTGTAACGCAGCAAACAGCACCGGTAAATAAT
>NZ_JBFWMI010000056.1:0-4555 GCF_050251695.1 Macellibacteroides sp. | reverse complement strand
GGAATACGCGTATCCAGATGTCTATACGTATTATCGAATCGAACGAAAAGCATCTGGCCTATACTTCCACCGAAAAATATGATTTGTTATTACGCACAAATCCTGTTCTTACCAAATTAAAAGAAGAGTTCAATCTTATTCTGGATTAGTAAATCAGATATATAATAAGGGCTGCATCCGTTAAAGATGCAGCCCTTATTCTTATAATTTACGTAACCAAACGTTACGGAAGCTGATTGGTTCGCTGGGGTCACCATGTGATTGAAGTATGATCGGACCGGCACCGTGTTTTTTTACCTGTGGAAATCCGATGTATTCGGTAGTACCCAAAATGGTGGTGTTGTTTTGAAGAACAATTCCATTCTGAATTACGGTTACACGTGGTGGTACACGATAGGTACCATCTTCTTTAAAAATGGGAGCAGAATAGATTATATCATACACATTCCACTCTCCCGGTTTACGCATAGCATTTGCCAAAGGAGGAGTCTGCTTGTAAATACTACCTGTTTGTCCGTTTACGTAGGTCTTATTATCGTAGCAGTCTAATACCTGTATTTCGTACATACCCTGCAAAAAGATACCGCTGTTGCCTCGTCCCTGACTCTTCCCAGTGATATTTGCCGGAATCTGCCACTCGATATGAAGCTGAAAGTCGTTAAATTCCTCTTTAGTCTGGATATCGCCAGCTTTTTTGTTTACAGTAAATGCACCGTTGTTTACAATCCATTCAGCAGGTCCGCCTGTTCTTGTGCTTTTCCAGGCAGAAAGGTCTTTGCCGTCAAAAAGGACAATAGCATCCGATGGTGCTGTTAAAAATGCATTGGGAGTTGTTGTTCCGGGGGTAACCACTGCAGGTTGTGGAGTCCAGTACTCAGACATGCCCGGTGTCATCTTTTCTTGTTTTGGAAACTCTTCTTGAGCCTGAAGACTAACACAGGCAGTACACGCCAGTGTTGCCAATACCGCTTTCACGGGAATCATTCTTTTAATCATGGTCTATTAAATTTAAGTTCTTTCGAATTTATTTGACGGCAAATTTACATATTATTTTATTAACGAACTGTTATATCAGCCGGAAAAGTAATATTGAGTTTAAAACTTTTCCGGCTTATATTCTATCTTTGTTTATTAAGAATTGTGCGCAAACAAACGTTTTTCTGCTAATTCTTCAAATTTGGTGCCTTTTCGTCCGTAGTTGCAATAGGGGTGAATGCTGATTCCTCCTCGTGGTGTAAAGATCCCGGTAACTTCAATATACTTGGGGTCCATAAGTTTTATAAGATCTTTCATGATAATGTTAACACAATCTTCGTGAAAATCGCCGTGATTACGGAAACTGAAAAGATATAACTTCAGACTTTTACTTTCAACCATTTTTATATCGGGAATATAATCGATGTAGATCGTGGCAAAGTCGGGCTGACCGGTTATAGGGCACAGGCTGGTGAATTCAGGGCAATTAAAGCGTACCCAGTAATCATTGTCCGGGTGTTTGTTGGTAAATGCTTCCAGCACTTCGGGAGCATAATCGCTTTTATATACAGTTTTGTTTCCTAACAGGCTTAATTCTTTTTCGTCCATGTCTTCTTATATTAATTGGTTTGAAGTCTTGTTTACTCAGTTTGCAAAAGTAAGAACTATCTTTGGTCTGGCAATGGAACGATAATCTGGATTGAAGACACAGTTCTCACATATTTTTACCTGTCCTTTAGGGGATGGATTTCTTTTTTGCGTCTACTATGTATTGGTAAGTAGATTTATTGAATAATTTAACATCATGAAGAAGACATTTCTTTTACTCTCATTAACCTTGTCTATGGCTATTTCTGCAAAAAATCAGACCGTGGAAATGGTTAAAAGACTTCCGGGTGCTTCGTACAATTCGCATTATGTAAGTAACCGATCCCCGTTGCAACCACAACAGTTTATAAAACTTCCTGTAGGAAGCATTCAGCCCGAAGGATGGTTGCTTAAGCAGCTAGAACTTCAGAAAGATGGTTTGAACGGGCATTTAGGAGAAATCAGCGCCTGGCTCCAGAAGGATGACAATGCCTGGCTTAAAACCGGTGGGAAGTGGGGCTGGGAAGAGGTTCCTTATTGGCTGCGTGGCTATGGTAATCTTACTTACCTGATGAAGGATGAAGCAATGTTGAAAGAGACAAAATTCTGGATTGAAGGCATTTTGAAAAGTCAACGTGAAGACGGAAACTTTGGTCCTTTGGTATTAAACAATGGTAAACAGGATTTCTGGCCGAATATGATTGTACTTTGGATAGTTCAGTCTTATTATGAATATAGCAACGACGCTCGTATACTCGATTTTATGACTAAATATTGTCATTATCTGCTTACTGTTTCCGATGATGACTTTCTTTCCAGCTATTGGGAAAATAGTAGGGGAGGAGATAATCTGTGGAGTGTGGTGTGGCTTTATAATCGTACCGGTGACAAGCAATTGCTTTCCCTGGCAGATAAAATTCACCGTAATACAGCCGATTGGACAAAATCTACACAATTGCCAAACTGGCACAATGTGAATGTGGCACAATGCTTCCGCGAACCGGCAACCTACTATTTATTCAAAAAAGATACAGCCTTATTGGAGGCCAGCTATAATGTACAGAGCCTTATACGCAGGGCATTCGGTCAGGTTCCTGGAGGTATGTTTGGAGCCGACGAAAATGCACGCATCGGCTTCTTTGATCCGCGGCAGGGTACAGAAACGTGTGGGTTTGTAGAACAAATGGCTTCAGATCAAATAATGCTTTTGATAAGTGGCGATCCTTATTGGGCAGAAAACTGCGAAGATGTAGCTTTTAACAGCTATCCTGCAGCCATGATGCCCGATTATAAAGCTTTACGTTACATAACAAGTCCCAATCATGTAGTAAGTGACAGCCAGAATCATCATCCGGGAATAGATAACAGTGGACCTTTTCTGGCAATGAACCCCTTCAGCAGCCGCTGTTGTCAGCATAATCACGGATTCGGCTGGCCTTATTATGCCGAACATTTGGTTTTGGCTACACCCGATAACGGATTGGCGGCCGTAATGTATTCGGCTTGTAAAGCTAAAATCAAAGTAGGAAGTAAAGGGACTGAAGTAACCTTGCACGAACAAACCAACTATCCATTCGAGGAGGCTGTGCGGTTTACTTTGTCTACATTCTCGAAGGTTCGTTTTCCTATGTATCTTCGTATTCCGTCCTGGTGTAAGAACGCATCTGTAAAAATCAACGGAAAGCAAGAAGCTGTAACTTTAGTTGCAGGAGAGTATGCACGCATTGAAAGAGAATGGACTAATAAGGATGAGGTTGAATTGATTATACCTATGGATTTAAGCATGCGTCAATGGCAGGCAAATAAAAATAGTGTAAGTGTGAATTGGGGACCTCTAACCTTGTCGTTGAAGATAGAAGAAGAATACAAGCAGCTGGACAGCCGGGCAACAGCCATCGGAGATTCAAAATGGCAGGAAAACGCAGATGCTTCTGCATGGCCAACGTATGAGATTTATCCTAAAACACCATGGAACTACGCTTTGGTAACCAGTCTGCCTATTCAAATAAAGCGTAAAAACTGGCCAGCCGACAATAATCCGTTTACTTTAGGTAACGTTCCGCTGGAGTTTAAAGCTAAAGGGCGGATTGTGCCAGGATGGATTATTGATGAATACGGATTGTGTGGTGTTCTTCCCTACGAAAATGCCCGTAAGAGCGACCGGATCGATGAAATAACCTTGGTGCCGATGGGAGCAGCCCGTTTACGAATATCTGCATTTCCAACCGCAAAGTAGGCTTGATTTAAATTAAATAGATTTGTATTTGTATTACTTCCCTGTTCTGAAAAGAATAGGGAAGTTTTTTTATGGAAGACTGTTGTATGTTTTCCAAGCGTTGGCTTTTTTGAGGTTTCGCTTTTTAGCTCTTGCCGTTTTGGAAAAAATAGATTGCAGCAGATCTTCAGCCGAAAAAGAGAACCCGGCAGGAGTAGCCCTGAGTTCTTCCGACTTATTACTAACTTTAAAAGCTCTTATTTCTTTTTCAGGAAGATAATTGAATGTGAGTTCATGGAATACTCTGGGAGGAATTTTTATAGAATCGGAGGCTTCCATAGGTATTCCGGCAACCGGTTTGAGTCCGAAATCTTTTGTAATAGGGATCTTCGACACGAAAGGCCTGGGTTTATTAGCCTGTTTAGGTCCGTCAAAATTAATCAACGTTCCCGATTTAATAGCCCTCATGGTTGCTTCATTCAATTTGATCTTTTGTTTTTCCGGTTGATACTCGTTTATTATAAGCGTGTCTTTCTCTGCCTCTGCAAACTGTCCATATATTGGTCCCAGGTTTATCAGACAAAATGAAACTGATACAATAATTCGGCTGCACATAAAAGAGTCTGGTTTGTTTTATGATAGTCAACGACAAATGTATAAGATTTTCAATTGTAATTGTTAATTTGACTTTTTAATTAGTTGTATTTAATAGTTTTTGCAGTTTGTTGTCAATTAGCCCTGTTTATGGGTATGTAACGTTAATTTTTATGTATCCTT